>CACVAZ010000187.1 GCA_902727995.1 uncultured Sulfurovum sp. | reverse complement strand
TAACTTCATTATGGATGCTTGTGGACATTAAAAAACTTCAAAAAAGTTTGGCTTAAATCTATTTAAGCTAAGATAACTTCTAGTTAATCAAAGAATAATATGTCAATTTGACATATTATTTTTCTTTCTAATCTTTTTTTCATATAACAAATTTAGGTCTTTTTTGTTAATATAGATTGTCATTAAATAATGACGATCTATAATTTAATATTTTTATAACTAGATATAAAAGGACTCTTTATGAGACATGAACTTAATAACACGATAAAAGGAAATGAGAATGAGGCATTGGCAATTGATTTTTTAGTTGCTGAAGGATTTCATATAATTGAGCAGAATTACTATGCTCGGAAATTAGGTGAACTTGATATTATTGCAATTTATGAGGGGGTATTACATTTTATTGAGGTGAAGTCTGGACAGGCTGACTTTGATCCGGTTTACAATTTTACACCCTCAAAACAACGAAAGGTGATTAATTCTGCTTATTATTACATGAAAACAAAAAAACTTGACATAGAGTTTTCCATTGATTTGATTGTTGTACGTTGGGGTGAGATAGAATTTTTGGAGAATGTTACGATGTAAGCATTTCCTATGACACTACTTGGGTTTAATCACAATAGTACACTTCCCTTTACTCCTACCTGAACCCGTAGTAACAGCAAAGGGCATAGGATGATTTTTTCTAAATTCTCCATGCTCAAAAAGCCAAGGAGCTGTAAAAGGCTCTTTAAAATTCCCAATACCATAGAAAATAAAATCTGAAATTCTTTTTTCATTTTTAATCATTTTAGCTATTTCTTTGTTGGCATAACGTTTAATTTGTTTTAAACATTTTTGACAGTTGATATGCGTCACAGAGTTAATGGCTAAGTTGAGTCTTTTTGAATAGTATTCAAAAAAAGCTTCTTCACTTATACTCCAAGATTTTAAAATATTTTTGTTATGTGAAAGTTGTTTCTTCTTTTTATAGTACATAGACGCTCCAGCAGCCAAGATATTTGAGCCAAAAAGTTTTTTAAATGTCGAAGGAGCCATTTTTATTATTTGATATTGGCTGGAGTTAATTTGTTTAATAGAAATACCTGTATGATTTATGGGAGTTAGATTAAACTTTTTAATATCATCTTCATTTAAAAAGTAGTGATTTAGTTTTAAATAGTTTAGAGGAACAAAACCTTTAGCAATATAAGCATCAGCTTTTGCCCAAACTTTTCGTTTATTTAATGTTCCATATTTTTGGTATTTGACTCGAATGGCATAATGTTCTGTTGGATTTACACCTAGTGTTTGCCAATAATTTAGCTTTTCTTTTTTATTGAGTTCTTGGACAAATTCAACTTCTTGAAGTTTTCCCAGATTTATTTTGGCTATTTTATAAATATCTTTTTTAAGTCCACCCCATTTAATTTGAATAATACCTCGTTTTTTTTCAGACTTCTTTTTGCCTTTTAGATTTCGGTTCCATGCTTGAAAAGAGAGTTTTCCAAGATGTAGGGTTGCTCTAGACTTATGGCTATTAACCCATTTGATAACATCCGTACTTTTACAAACCAAACCTTTTTTAACTGTACCATAGTAAATGTATTCTGCTGAAGCGTTAGACTTCACTCCATCAATTAAAAAACGTTGGATAAGAGGCTTTTTAATGCTGTTAAAATAGGCTTGTATCTCTTCAATGATTTTAGGATTTCTTTTTTTAAATTTCTTAGAAGAGATGCGATTTTTGATTTTTCCTGAACCATCTAGTGTTCCATCTGCCCAAATGAAACGTTGTATATGTGCTTTAATCGTGCTGTCTAAGGCATATTTTTGAGTTAAAAAGCTTAGAAAATTAGCCAATGGTTCTTGGTGAACGCTATTTCCTTTGCCCATTTTGATGGAATAAGTATGTGATTCGTCTGCAATTTTAATCTTAAGGTCACTTTTGTTGCTTCCAGCTTGGGCATGACACTCAATTAACCCTTCATATTTTTGAAAACTTTGTGCAATAAGTTTTTGTAGATTTGGATTTAAATTACGATAATAGGCATTATTTAAAGCAAAAATGAGCTTTTTTTCATTTTTAAAACCAGCATTTCGCACTTTAAAAACTCCTTACATTTTTAATTATCTAACAAATATAAACGTGATGAATTAGAATAAATGCTTCTTTGTACATTGTATAATATAAAAGGTACAAATAAGATTTATTTTTTAAGTATTTTTAAAGAATTTGCATTGTTTTGGCTATTTATCTAAGATTTGTTGCTATACTACCCTTATGAGAGTTACAACATTTTTCCCTTTTTTTAGTGGCTCTCATGGATGACTTTTAATTTCATATTTTATACTCCCTATTTCCCTAGACTCACTATTTGAGACGGTTAAGAGTTATCAATTTTAACTTCGGCAACAATCCAAAAATTTTTGTTATAATATTTGCGAAACTATTATTCAGGAATACCCATTGAAATATCTTATAAATTTTATAGAAGCAAAAAATGTTAGTAAAACAAAAATTTTCCCCCATTTAAAATGTTCACGCCAAGAAGCAAAAATTTTACAATACATTTGTAGACGTTTTGTTAAAGGAATTGAAGAGACAGCTGTACTTGATATCTTACAAGATAATTTTGAGTATGAGAGCTATGACTATTTGAACTATCTTAGTATCATTAAAAAATTAATGGACATGGGATGGATTGTTCAGATTTCTTTTGGACAAGTGAAAGTGCAAGAGGTCTCACAGCTTGAAGTGCTTAACACTTCAGTTGCACCTACCATGAGTTTATTGCGTTTACTTGAAGAGGGGTCACT
>CACVAZ010000186.1 GCA_902727995.1 uncultured Sulfurovum sp. | reverse complement strand
AACTGCTAGTTAAAAGCCCGTTACTGATACTCAATAGATAGAAACTTAGGTTAACTTTTCATATAAAAGAAGTCGATTTAAACAGTTACTTCTTTTATTTTTGTATCGATAAACAATTGTATTTTATTCTTTTTTAGAAATTTCTTTTTTAATACTTGAGATTTAGGTCCAGAACTAGGAACTTTAGAAGCAACAATATAACACTCTTTTTTATTCACTTTTTTGTGTTCAGTAAGACAATGTTGCATTGTTGATTCAAGCTGTTCAATAGCATGATTAATATCACTACCTTTAAGTTCAACATAAAATACTATTGAAACTGTTTCAATATTAGTTTTAGTATCCTTAGAAATAACTTCAAAAAGATAGTCACATTTTGCACCTATTGTTTTATAGCAACCATCAACTTCTACTTCATTAATTGTAAAACTTGAATCATTCTTGACTTTAAATGTTCTTCTATTTTTACTTACAGAGATGATTTTATTATTTGTAGTTGTATTACAACTTGAAATCATTCGTAATCCTGCATAGATAAAAGAGTATCGAATGTATTACTAAATTCATCTGATACAGAATCAATAATATTCATACCAATTAATCGTTCTTCTTTATCCATAATACTTATTAGTTTTCCTTTCTCTATTGTATAGGCTCTAATATCATCAAAATTTATACAAAATTCTTCATCTATAATATCTTTAAGTGCTTCTTTTCCTTTCTGTTCTTTTATATCATAGGCTAAAAGTAAATTATTTAAGGCAGTTAAGATATAGGGACTATGTGTTGTTATAACACTATCTTGGTCATTATTATAAATTAGTCCAAAAAGTGATACTAAATGCTTTTGAGAAACAGGGAACAGATGAGCCTCAGGTTCTTCTATAAAATACATATTTACTTTATTATCATTTACGAAAGGAAAAATAGATAGAATTAATAACATAGGTAGAGATTCTTGTTGACCAGATGAAGTATTTGCCACATTAATCATTTCTCCTTTAGAGGTTATCCAGTCCTGTTTATCTTTATATTCATATTTACCATTTAAAATATTTTCTACAATTTCTTTAAATTGCTTATTGGATTTATTTCGTTGAATAATCTCTTCATTAAATCGTGTATTAGCATGAATATTTTTTGCTAATTCATATTTTGAACCAAATTCCTTCATAAATGGATCAATATCAATATTCTCGGCTAAAAATGAAAAAATATTTTTTTGTAAATTTGCAAAAAAGGATCGACTTGCTGGAATAAATATCGACTCTGAAAAATATTTTGAAACTTCTTGACTTTCATCAATATATTGATCTTTAAATTCCCAAAAATCATCATAAATAAATCTATCATCATCTTTTTTTTGTTTTAAAAATTTCTTATATTGACTTTTTAAACCTCTAAATTGGTTAGTTAAATATTCTGATAATTCAATTTTTATTTTTCGTTGTGTATTTGTTTTCGAAATTTTTATTTCAATATCATCTCTAATATAAATAATTTGAAAGTCTTTATTCTTCCATGTATAGTGAGGAAAATATTTTTCAAAAGATTCTTCTATTTTTTTTAAAAAATCTTTTTGAAGTTCATTATTTTTGACAGATATTAAAAATGATTCACTAATTGTTTCTCTAAATAGATAAAGAAGTTTAACCAATATACTTTTCCCATTTGCCTGAGGTCCAATAATAATATTAATTTTTCCTACATCAAATTTAGCATTTTTAATAACTAAAAAATTTTTAATTCTTAATTGTTCCATTTTATCCCTCATTATTTAAACTAAATTTTAACTAAAATTTTGTAATGGATAGCTTTCACTTTAATAATGAACCTAAACTGCTAGTTAAACACCAATTCTCTTACGTATAATAAAAAAGTATCGCAACTCCCATCAATAACATAATAATCCCTGCCACTAAATGCAGTCGTTTAAGATTTCTTTGACGTACCTCTTCGGCTTTGTTTACATCCATACCAAAACTCACACCTACCGTAATGAATACCATCGGTAAAATAAAAATCAAATTGTATAAAACAAGTAACATCAAGGCATTCATAAAGGTCTCACTATGTCCTAACATACTGGTAATGACAATGTATGGTCCACTGGTACAAGGCAAGAGAAAAAGACTGATAAGCATACCAATAAAAAAAGCACCTACAGGATTAACAATAGACCCAATAAGCGACTTTAAGCGTGTTCGCCATGAAAGAGGAACCTCCATAAGGAAACCTTTTCCGTACCAAAAATAGTCTTTAATGTTAAAAATACCCAATACAATAGCAATAATCCCAATGATTATCATAAAAGTATGTGTTGTCTCAAAGTGCGTCACAAAAGAATAAAGTCCTAAGCCCATCGCAAGATACGAAAAGAAAATAGCAAAGGAAAATGCAAGACCCGTATAGAGTGCTTTTCGTCTGTTTTGTGTGGCAAGAATGGTTGTCATCAAGATTAATAACACAGCAAAGGCACAAGGGTTAATGGCATCCACAATGGCTGCCCCAATTAAAAGAGGAATGGTTAAGGGGTATTCTTCTTTTTTTACAACAGCCTCTGTACTATTACTTTCAGTTTTTTGCACAACAGCTACGTTACTTTCCATATTTTTAACATAGTTTAAAATATCTTCATCACCAATAAAACAGCCCTCTTTTGTATAAAGTAAAGGAACTGTTCTTTTCATTAATTCAATTTTATTTTCATCACAAACATCATTGAATTCTTCGGCATTTTTGAGGTTTTGATAAATCTCTTTTTTTACAAACTTGTCTTCTAAGTTATGCTCTTTAAGCACTTTTTCCACATGCGCACAATGC
>CACVAZ010000185.1 GCA_902727995.1 uncultured Sulfurovum sp. | reverse complement strand
ATATTTAATAATGTACTTCAAATAAGCTGTACCTTAAAGTCTGGTAGTTACCAAGAACTTTATTATGGATATAACGAAGGAATAGTCGCTATTTATGAAGAAAATGCTGGACTCAAAACAGAATATATAAAAGTTGCAGAACACGAAATAATATAATTTAAAAAAAATTTCAAGTAAATTCCTTAATACCTCTTGACATATAAAAGCTTTTTGCCTATAATTGCATTCCTTTTTCAGATAGAGTTTATCTGTTAAAATATTTTCGGAGTGTAGCGCAGTCTGGTAGCGCACCTGGTTTGGGACCAGGGGGTCGAAGGTTCGAGTCCTTTCACTCCGACCATTTAGATATTTAAAATTTCAATATAATAATTAAATTAACAATTATGGTAGGCGTAGTTCAGTTGGTAGAGCGTCAGTTTGTGGTACTGATTGTCGCGGGTTCGAGTCCCGTCGCCTACCCCATAAATTAGCAGTTAATCAGGTAAGTAACCTAAATGAAGAAGCGCTTGTGGCTCAATTGGATAGAGCATCAGACTTCGGATCTGAGGGTTAGAGGTTCGAATCCTCTCAGGCGTACCATATAAGATTACTTAATTTTATTATTATATTTTTGTGCACTCATAGCTCAGCTGGATAGAGCATCGCCCTTCTAAGGCGAGGGTCTCAGGTTCGAATCCTGATGAGTGTACCACTCTCTATTATTTAGAGATAGTCACATGCGGATGTGGTGAAATTGGTATACACGCCAGACTTAGGATCTGGTGCTTTACGGCGTGGAGGTTCGAGTCCTCTCATCCGCACCACTCTTTCAATTCTTTTTCCTATAAAATAGCACTTTTAAAAACCTACTAACTGTATTACAATTCATTTAGATGTATAATAATGGAAATTAAACGGACACCCAATAGGACACCCACTTTATTACCCTACTTTTAAAGGTTATAAGTAGTACACGGTAATTCAAGTTTAAACTCTAAAGAAGAAAACTTTGTAAATTAAAAAGCCTATGAGGACTCCAAGCAAAGAGTTTTCTAGCTTGTTTAATGTTGGAGAATTTGTTAAGATTGATAAAGTTAATAGCCAAGTTTCTAACCATAGTTTGAACAAAAGAGATTTGAGTAGTTCAGTACGACAAGCATCTTCTTCAAAGCTCACATCTTTTACATAATGGAGTGAATTTTCAATTTTCCAATGACTTCTGATGATATGTAAAAAAGTTTTTGCATCAACATCTAAGCTTGATATATAGCGATGAGTTTCTTTTGTGTATTTACCATAAGAGAGCGTTGTAGAAATAACTTTAATAATTCGTTTAACATTTTTCCAATTATCTTCAATTTGATAAAGGTCATCATAGACTTGACAAACTCTTTCTTCATATCGTCCATGAGTATTATGGTCATAGGTAATATACTCATCAACAGATTGCGATATAGAGCTATTGAAATCAACCCACCTTAATAAATCTTTAGTGTTTTTCTTGACTTGTGCCACATAATTATGACCTTTTCTAACTATCTTGTTTAGTGTTTTTTTTGGGTATGCATCGCATCCATGGTGATTACACAGTTTTTTAGATTCAAATTATCAAGTAGTGCTATTAGGGCTGGGATTTCATTACTTTTATCTTCTACTTGATTTTGGGTAAGTACTAATTTTGAATCTGTTAGAAATAAAGAAACAATATGTCTTGCCTTTTGATTCATCTCTTTACTTTTTGAACCTCTCATAGTCTTCCCATCTGTAGCAACAATAGTAAGTCCTTCACTATTTTCACTTAATCCCTCTACCCACTCTCTTTGTAGCTTCTCTATCTCTTTTGAATCCATATTTAAAAATGTATTTCTTATTGTTGTATACGCAGGTGCTTTAAATGGCTTTTCTAAAAATTTAGCTATCTCTCTTTTTCGTTCTTTCATCCACAATGACATATCTTCAAAGCTATTTGCTCCTGACATTACTGCTAATAATGATAAAAATAGTATCTCACTGGGATTCGTATACGCTACTTGGTTTTTTCTATAATCTTTTAGTTTTCTGAACTCTTCTAATAATCTTTTCATTCTGCTATTTTACTTACTATAGCTTAATTATTTATTAAACTTGAATTACCGTGAAAGAACTTCTCTTTACCTCCGAAGCCCCAACAAAACCTTCTCGCATTCTTCAAGCCCAAAAACAATCGCCTTTCCATGTTTTGAAAGTACGGATATTTTGTTGTCACTACTTTTTATAATCACTTGTACCCCCTCTTTTAGCTTCTCAATTTTGTGTACTTTAAATTGGCTCTCTTTTAAAACAATGTTCATTTTGACATAACGCGTATTGAGTTCCTCTATGTCTAGCTTTTTTGTGAAATCAATCACTTTACCGATTTGATGTCTGTTTTTAGAGAGATATTTCCAAAAGTTACCAATCTCAATGGGACTTTTAAGTTGAGCTACTTCGCCTGAGGAGTTTAAAATGGTCAGTTTGTTGTAACTGTTGATATAAAATTGCGTCTCTTTTTTCCAACCTTTTACCCCATTACAAATTGGTTCAGACGTTGCTCCAAACGCTTTGGTAACGGTTTTTACTAAGCTTGTAAAGTCCAAATCGTCATACTGCGTACCCTCATCTTTTTCGATGGCTTCTTCGACTATTTTGCTTGTGGTTTCGGTGGCTTCAAGATGTTTTAACTGCTCTTTTAGTTGGGTAATCTCTTGATTTTTCATCAACACCTGCTCATTTAGATTATCGATAACTGTTTGCTCTTTGGCTTGATAATAACGGGCATTATACTCCAAGCCTTTGGGCAACACAGAAATGCCTCGAACATAAGCATT
>CACVAZ010000184.1 GCA_902727995.1 uncultured Sulfurovum sp. | reverse complement strand
ATTTTGGCTTCTTCATCTTTAATCAGCTTATCAAGTTCTGCATCGGAAAGAATTCTCTCTGTTCCATTAACATCTCTTAAAATAACGCGTGTTTTTGAGCTTGGGAATTCATCTACAATTTTGTAACTTTTATTAGCATCTTCCTGAATGGTAATTGAAGCACCTTCTTTTTGAACACTTTGGGCAAGAGTTGGATCTTTTTTCTCTTCTTCTTTGGGTGCTTCTCCTCCACCACAACCTGCTAAAGTCGCAATTACCAATGCACTCATCCCACCAGCAATGGCATAGTTTGACACTTTTTTAATCTGTTTATTCATTTTTATTCCTTAGTCATTTAAAGTTCATACGGTTTTATTCATAACTTATTCACATTGTGAATAAGCTTAAAAGATAATTGGTTGTTTATCTTAAAGTGCTTCTGTTGCCACTCTTGCAATTCTAGCTGCAAAAGCAGCTTTGTCTTTGGGTTCTAAACCTTCAGACAATTTAGCCGAATCAAATAAAATCCATGCCATATCTGTAAAGATAGCTTCATTGTCTAACTTATCTAATTTTTTAATCATCTCATGCTCTGGGTTTAACTCTAAGTACAAAGGTGTCTCTGGCATGGTTTTACCCATTTGTGCAAACATCTCTTCCATTCCTGCTAAAGGACTAGAGTTATCTTTGACAACACATGATGGGCTAGAAGTTAACCTACTTGTTGTTCTTACTTCTTTGACCGTTTCTCCGAGTACCTCTTTGATTCTGTCTGTAAGTCCTTTGAACTCTTTAGAAATTTCTTCTTTTTCTTCTTCTGTTTTAGAATCAGGAGCATCAACAGCTGTAATGTCTTTTAACGTCCACTCACCATATTCACCAATCATTGGCGTAACAATGGTGTCTTCATTTTTGTTGTCCATCAATAGAACTTCAATATTTGCTTGTTTATAAGCTTCAAGCAATGGAGAATTTCTAAGTACTTGTTCACTTTCACCAACAATGTAGTAAATCTCTTTTTTCTCAGAGTCGGCACGTGAAGTATAGTCAGCAAAAGAAACCATTCCTTCTTCAGTAGATGACTTATATTTAACAATATCAAGAAGTAAATCTTTGTTAATGTAATCTGTGTAAATTCCCTCTTTAATCAAGTTATTGTACTGTGCTGTAAAGGTATCAGCATCTTCACCTTTAAGCTTTTTAATGGCTTGTAAAATTTTCTTGGTAGCATTTTGTTTAATGTTTGACAAAATTTTGTTGTCCTGAAGGATTTCACGACTTACATTAAGTGGTAAATCTTCTGAATCAATAATCCCCATTACAAAACGTAAATATGTTGGTAAAAGTTCTTTGTCATCATCGGTAATAAACACACGTTTAACATAAAGTTTTACATGACTTGAATAGTCAGCTCTGTTCATGTCCATAGGTGCTATTTTAGGGATGTAAAACAATGTTGTAAACTCTTGTCCACCTTCTACTTTATTATGTAAGTATTTTAAAGGTTCATCATCAGAATGAGAAATAGATTTATAGAACTCTATATAATCTTCATTTTTAAGTTCAGATTTTGCGACAGCCCAAAGTGCCGTAGCAGCATTGGCTTGTTCTGATTTTTTTACTTTTGTAGTAACAGCCTCTTCACCTTCACCTGTGGTCTCACCTTCTTTAAAATGCATCATAATTGGGTAAGCAATATGATTGGAATATTTTTTAACAATTGTTTCAACACGTGCTTTAGCTAAAAATTCTTTTTCTTCTTCTCTAAGCTTGATGTACATCACGGTACCATGCTCTTCTTTAGTTACAGGAACAATCTCAAATTCACCTGTTCCATCAGTTGAAAATTTATAAGCTTGTTCTTCACCTGCTTTTTTTGTGATGACTTCTACATTATCTGAGACCATAAATACAGAGTAGAAACCAACACCAAATTGACCAATAAGATTCGAATCTTTTTTAGCATCTCCTGTTAAGTTCTCTACAAAAGCTTTAGTCCCAGATTTTGCAATCGTACCAAGGTTATTCATAAGGTCTTCTTCATTCATCCCAATACCGTTATCAGCAATGGTTAAAGAGTTGTCATCTTCATCTAAACTAATATTAATTTGACCAGACCAGTCCTCCTCTTTAAAAGTATCGTCTGTTAATTTTATATAGTTAAATTTATCGATTGCATCTGATGAGTTAGAAACTAACTCTCTAATAAAAATCTCTTTGTTTGAGTAAAGTGAATGTGTCATTAATTTTAAGAGCTGACCGATCTCGGTTTGAAACTGATGTTTTGCCATCTTGTTTATTCCTTATTAGTTGAATTTTATTTTTAAAATATTTTTGAAATTATAGTCTATTTTTAGTAAATATTCAGATACTAAACTTTTAAATAGCATAATTTTTATCTCTTGTCACTAATATTCTTCTTTTTGAATTAAATTAATTAATTATTAATATATTTGAACTATAATTTTATTCTTATTTAAAAAGGGAAAACTTAAATGAAACAACTCATAAAAATAACACTAATTTTGATGCTCACATTATTTGCTTTTAAAACTTCTGCCTTTGCAAGAGACAATAACATACGTCCCTATAAAGACCGAGGGATCAAATATTATCCACGTTATGTTAAAAAAGGAACCATAAAATATGCCAAAGCATCATGGTATGGAAAACCTTTTCATGGACGGCTTACAGCCAATGGGGAACGTTATAACATGCATAAAATGACAGCTGCACACCGTACTTATGCGATGGGAACGGTTTTAAAGGTGACGAGTTTAAAAAATTGGCGTTCAGTTATTGTACGTGTTAATGACAGAGGGCCTTTTTACTCTTCAAGAGCCATTGACCTCTCTTATGG
>CACVAZ010000183.1 GCA_902727995.1 uncultured Sulfurovum sp. | reverse complement strand
CATTTTCTTCAGAAATTTGTTCTAAAGTTACGAGTTGTGCAGCATCTACTTGTGAAATACCTTCAATATTACCAGCAATTAAAATTGCTTTTTCTCTGGTAGGATAATCCTGTGCAATTCCTGCTAATGTTACGGTAGGAATTTCTACTTCAACGGTTAGTCCATCAACAGGTAAGTCACTAAAACTACCTTCTATCTCTTCTTTAATGGCTACAGCATCATCGCCTTTGCCCAATACATTTTTACCTGCGTCTGATACGAAATCAAAAAAACCCATGGTACTTCCTTTTAAATTTTTTGTTATGAATTATTATATTCTAATAAACTTAAGGCTATTCTGCATTTTCTTTTTTGAGAATACGAGGAAGGGTAATACCTGTTTGACTTTGGTATTTTCCTTTTCTATCAGAGTAAGTCGTTTCACATTGCTCATCCCCTTGTAAAAAGAGTACTTGAGCAATGCCTTCATTGGCATAAATTTTTGCAGGTAAAGGGGTTGTGTTTGAAATCTCAATGGTAATATGCCCCTCAAACCCTGGTTCAAACGGGGTAACATTCACAATAATTCCACAACGAGCATAAGTACTTTTTCCTAAACAAATTGCCAAGGTATCAGTAGGCATTTTAAAGTATTCTATGGTTCTAGCTAAAGCAAAAGAGTTAGGAGGAACAATACAAATATCACCTTTAAAGTCAACAACATTATTGTCATTAAAATCTTTAGGGTCAACAATTTGAGCATTTATGTTTGTAAAAATTTTAAATTCATCACTAACACGAATGTCATAACCATAAGAACTAAGTCCATAGGAGACAACCCCTTCACTTTTAAGTGCTTCACAAAAAGGAGTTATCATCTCCTCATTTACAGATTTTTCTCTTATCCAACTGTCTGCTTTTAATCCCATATATTTTACCTTTTATTATAAACGTATAACACGAATGTTTGCGTTTGATTTTAATTTGTTTAGAAAATCTTTTCCTGCTTGAACACGTTGTTCTTGTACCCAACGTGCTGCAACAGCATTTTTAACAGCAGCGAAACTACCTTGTCCTGAACCTTTAGATTTAACATAATAGGCAACAAAACCTTTTCCTGTGTTCACTGGTTTAGTAAATGAATTTACTTCGGTACTCTCTATTAGGTTTAAAAGTGCAGGACTCATTTCATTGGATGAAGCTAAAATATTTTTTTTATTAACCCCTGATGTTGGTTGCATAGGGTTAGCAATGGCTTGTTGTAAGTTTTCAGCCGAATCACTGCTGTAGGAAACTAAACTCATTTGTCTTGGTGCATTGCTAAATTCTGCTTGATGCGTATTATAATAATCTTGGAGTTCATCATCACTGGGGCGTTCAATGGTTGAGAGTATTACTTCTTGAAAAAAACGCTCTTTTTCCATTTCGGTTTTTAGTTGTTCAATGTAGCTTTCCCACGTTAAGCCTTTTTCACTAAGAATTTCTTTCATTTTACTTTGGCTTAAGCCTTTAGAACTGGCAATGGCATTGACTTTTGCCTGTATCTCTTCATGAGAAATTTGAATGTTAGCTTTTTTAATGGCTGATTTTTCAAGTCGATCTTTAATAAGGGTTTCCACAGCAGCTTGTTTTGACATTTTGAGTTTTTGCTGTACGGCTTGAATTTCAAGGGTCGTAATTGGTTCACCTTCGACATCTATGGCAATAGCATCAAGAACCTGTGCTTGTAAACTCAAAAATGTACCGATAAGTAGTGGAAGTATTTTTTTCATTTGGTGTATCCATTAAATTTAGTTAAAAAATTATAGCCAAATAGCTTTATAAAACAAATTAATTCTAAAGTGTCACCTTACACTTGACATTATGGCTTTTTTCATCTATAATTTTTACCATATAAAATATGGAGTGTGTTATGTCCTTAAAAATGAAGCATCTTATGGAAGAGACAGGGGAGAGTAAGTCAACCATTCTTTTTTATGTGAAAGAGGGCTTATTGCCTGAACCTGAAAAACCAAAACCTAATTTACACTTATATGATGAGTCTTGTATTAATAGTATTAAATTTATAAAATATCTTCAAAATCAATTCTCTTATACCATCGCCCAAATTCAAGAGGTTTTCAAAGAGAGTAAGTTCACGTTTTCTGATGATTTTTCCATGATGTTACGTTCCTTGGAATTAATGGCTGGTCGTCCAAATGCTACTTGGTACAAAGATGAAGATTTTTTAGAGTTTTCTGAATTAACAGCAAAAGAACTGGATAACTATATTACCAAAGGTTGGCTTTTTAAGCAAGAGAAAGGCTTCTCCTCACAAGAGTTAAAGCTAGTAGACGTATTTAAAAGAGCAAAAAAATTAAACTTAAATGAAAAACTTTTTGATGCGTATGTTGCGTCAGCCATAAACATAGCAGCAATAGAATACCAACTAGGCTCTGAAATGTTAGAGAGTGATAAGTCTTTAAACCATGAACATTATGAGTTGTTATTTGACGCTATTTTAACACTTAAACCTTACCTCTTTAACATGCATACAATGCAAGAACATCAGCGACAAATGGAACAAAAAAATAAGGATAGCAATAAATGAGAAATTTATTTAAAATCAGAGGTTTTACACCTTATATCATTATCATTTTTTTAAATGCGATGACCGATTTAGGACATAAAATAGTCCTTCAAAACACGATTTTAAAAGCTTATGATGGTTCAGAGCTTATTGTCTTAACAGCCATTGTCAATGCCTTAATACTTTTGCCCTTTATTTTACTCTTTTCACCTGCTGGATTTTTGAGTGATAAGTACCCTAAAGTACAAATTGTTAGAGTGGCTGCTCTTTTTGCTGTGGGAATTACTAGCTTAATTC
>CACVAZ010000182.1 GCA_902727995.1 uncultured Sulfurovum sp. | reverse complement strand
AATAAATCTATTTCTGAGTATGGATATATCTATCATGCTCAAAATAAACCAAAAAATTTAAAGACTAGGTTTGTTCATACAGAGGTAAGGCTAGAGCAGTTTAAAGAACTCTATTCCTATTGGGAAAATAATGATGAAGCAAAAAAAGTTTTGACTTATGATGGATATACTTTAAAAGCTAAAAACTATGTAGGAGTTATTCAAACAGTAAATCTTAGTATTGAAATATTACCCAAAATATATGATAATGAAAACGAAGATGAGACTAGAAAAATATTTATAGAGATGCTGAAACCTCTTCTCAACATCAATGAGATACAAGTCAATAAAGCAGACTTGAGCACCACCAAAAACAAAAATATCTATGAGCTTTTTATCACAATGTTTGTAGAGTCTGTAGATAAACTTATTCATAAAGGTATCAAATCTAAATATTTAGAAAAAGAAGAGAATCAAGCATTTTTAAAAGGGAAGATACAGTTCAATCAACACATAAAACAGAATTACATTCACAAAGAAAGATTTTATGTGCAGTTTGATGAGTATATGCCAAATAGAGTAGAGAACCGACTTATTAAATCTACCATATCTCTACTACTCAAAAAAACAAGGAATTATGAAAATAAAAAGAAGCTAAGACAACAGCTATTTATATTTGATGAGGTTGATTTCTCGTTTAATCATGAAACTGATATAAAAAAGGTAAATCTTCATAGAGGTATGGAGCAGTATACTATGCCTATAAAGTTTTCTAAACTATTTTTAACGCATCAATCCTTTACATCATTAAGAGGAAAAGAGAATGTATTTGCTCTTTTGTTTCCTATGGAGAAAGTTTTTGAGAACTATATGGAATTTATTTTAGAGAATTCTAAAGAGGCGTTAGGGATAAAAGAAGTACTTGTAAATGGTGGGAAAAATGAGTATTTTTTAAGTAGTGAAGATTGTAATATGACAAGACTAGAACCTGATTATCTTTTGAAAATGGAAGATGATAAAAAAGATATAGTAACTGATGCTAAATGGAAGATTTTAGAGGAAAAAGAAGATAAAAAGAAAGATTGCAATAAAGTAAGTATATCTTCAAATGATGTTTATCAAATTTTTTCTTATTTAAATTTTTATGAATGTCAAAATACAGCCTTTTTATTTGTACCAAAAGCAGAAATAGAAGATGAAATAGAACTATGTTATCAATTTGATAATAATCAAACAACTGATAAAAAGATTAAAGTTATTCCTATTGATTTGGAAGAGTTAACAAAAAATCATAAATTAAAAACCCTAAAACTTCAGAAGAAAAAACCAAACAAGGAAAATAAATGAAAATACACTTCATAGGAATCGGGGGCATCGGTCTCTCAGCACTTGCAAAACTTTTAGCCAATGATGGTCACCAAATTTCAGGTTCAGACATTAAGCAGACAGAAATTACCAATGATTTAGCCCTAAACTTTGGAGCAAAAATCACCATTCCTCACCATGCCGATGCAGTTGAGGGTGTTGACCAAATTATCTATTCAGCAGCTGTACGCCCGAATAACCCCGAGTATCAAAGAGCCAAAGAGTTGGGTATAGAACTGCTGTCACGAAAAGAGTCTCTTGTAAGCATTTTAGGAGACAAAGAGGTTTATGCTGTGGGTGGTGCTCATGGTAAGAGTACGACTTCTGCGATGCTCTCTTCTATCATTCCTAATTCCAATGCTCTTATTGGTGCTATTTCAAAAGAGTTTGGTTCTAACGTTCGTCATGCAGAAAATGACAAAGTTGTTTTTGAAGCTGATGAAAGTGATGAAAGCTTTTTAAACGCTAATCCTTACTTAGCCATAGTGACCAATGTCGAACCTGAACATATGGAGTACTATGAGTATGATGAAGAGCGTTTTTACAATGCCTACAGAAACTTTTTAAATCTTGCAAAAATACGTATTATTAATGCCGAAGATGAGTTTTTAGCGTCACTGGACATGGAAAGTATTAAGCTCTATCCTTCAAAAGATTTAACAAACATAGAATTTGTTTTGGTCAATGGGGAACCTCATACTAAATTTACTTTTAAAGAGTTTGGTGACTTTGAAGTCTTTGGTTTTGGAAATCATATTGCTCTTGATGCTGCACTGGCTATTTTAGGTGCTTTAGAAATGGGTGAAAATCTTAAAGAGATTAGAACAAATCTTTTAAATTACAAAGGAATCAAAAAACGTTTTGACATTGTTCAAAACCATGAAAATTGTGTGGTTATAGACGATTATGGTCACCATCCAACAGAGATAAAAGTTACCATGCAGTCACTTCAAGCTTATAAAGCGTTAAGAGGGTTTAACAAACTCAATGTTATTTGGCAACCTCATAAATATAGCCGAACATTAGACAATCTACAAGCTTTTGTAGAATGTTTTGAAGGAGTTGATGAATTGGTTATTTTACCTATTTGGTCTGCAGGAGAATTGAAAGTTGACATTGATCTAAAAGGGGCATTTAGCCGTTACAAACTCCACATGGCAGACAGCATCACACGTAAAGATGGGATAGTTCAAATTATTTCTAACAACAACAACATCAAAGAATACCGTGAAGACCTCATCACTGCTTTTGGTGCTGGTGACATTACTTATCAGATTCGTGGAGAGCATTAGTTTAGCCGTTTACGGCTACTAAAAAGTAGCTTCAATCTATTGTTTTATCTTAAGCAACACTTACAGACTAAATCTAACCTAATGAAACATCTCTTTCTCTAAACTTTTTCTCTGTTTATTCTTTAAATTTAATTTTTTTTGATAGAATAGCTTTAGAGATTGAGCTACAACTGTACTCATTTGTCTTAATCACTGTAACGTTTTAGTACATCATC
>CACVAZ010000181.1:5455-14377 GCA_902727995.1 uncultured Sulfurovum sp. | reverse complement strand
TCGGCTGGGCTAAGAAGTAGTAGTATTGGAAAAGTTGGAGAAATAGAACTAAAAAAAGATAACTTTCAAATGGAATACTCTAACTTGTTTAGTCGATATAACCAAATGATGCAAGGTAAGTTTGATGATGCACAAGCAAAACAAATGGATTTACAAGGTCAAGTTATTAGAAACATGTCTGCACAAGCAAGAATTTTAAATCTCGCTAAAGAGTTCGGAATTATTGTAACAGACGAAGAAACAGGCAAAAAACTTGCTTCTTATCCAGCTTTTCAAAATGAAGGTGTATTTGATCGTAAAGCCTATGATACCTACATTGAAAACTCTGGTTTGAGTAATGAAACTTTTGAAAATAGCTTAAGAGATCAATTAATCATAGAAAAAACGTTTAATCTACTCAATGCCAAAGGCTTAGAAAATGAGTATAAAGCGTTCGAACTTGCATTTGAAGTTGCTGATAAATTAAAATATATCCTCTTAACTAAAGATGATGTAAACATAACAATTAATGATACAAAATTAAAAGAATTTTGGGAACCTAGAAAAGAGCAATTTAAAACAGCTAAAAAATATACTTTAGACATTCAATGGACAGAGACCAAAGATACAGAGGTCAGTGACAAAGAAGTAAAAGACTATTATGATGAAAATAGATTTAATTATACCGATAAAGATGGAAAGATTTCAAACTTTGAAGATGTTAAAACATGGGTAAAAGAAGCGACACAAATTGCTAAAAGTAAAAAATCTGCTTTAAAGCGTTACGTAAAACTAAAAAAAGGGGAACTCTCTTCCAATGAAACACTAACCTTAGCATTAAACGATCCTAAATTGTCAAAAGAATTATGGTCTACAATTGAATCTAAAAAGATCAATGACCTCCTAAAACCAAAAGTTGTCGAAAATCGCTATGCATCAGTGAAGATTGTTAATATTATTCAACCTATTACTAAAACATTTGCAGAAATTAAAGAAAAAGTGACTCCACTTTATCAAGAAGAGGCTGAAAAGGAAGCTTTATTATCACTTTCTGAAGAAAAATTGACAAATATTGACAAAATAGAGACAAATGTGTCAACTTTTATCACATTGAATAACGCTGAAAAACAAAAACTGGGTCTAAACCAACAAGAATCAGCAAATTTTATCTCTGAACTCTTTACTTCTGAAGAAGAAAAAGGTATCATACCTATAGGAAGTAAAGTAATGGTTTACAAAATCATAGAGCAAAAACTAATTTCCCTTGAAAGTAATGAAACTGATATAATGCATCAAAATGCTGACAAAGTAAAAAATCAAGGGTTCCAAGCCAATTTGATGAAAGCTCTAGATAAAAAATACCCTAGTAAACTTTACTAGTTTAAGTGCTATTTTTAGTATTTAACAAGAGATTGACAGATGAACTAAGGATCAAGAGTGAATAAACCAATTTTAGCTATAGATATCGGATCAACTAAAGTATGTGCAATAATTGGTGAAATTAAAGATGGTCAAATGGAAATTGCTGGTCATGGTATTAGTAAATCTCAAGGAATCAAAAAGGGTGCTATTTCAAATATTGAACTAGCATCACGTTCAATTAAAGATGCAGTGAATGATGCCAAGCGTGTTGCAGGAATTAATCCAACTACTGCGATTATTTCAATCTCTGGTGCTTATGTTAAAAATCTTAAGTCTTCAGGCGTGGTCAATATTCCTAATCAGGAAATATCAATCAACGAAATAAACCGTGTAATGCAAACAGCACTATACAATGCAAATATTCCTAATGAATTTGAGATTCTCCATGTATTGCCTTATAAATTCAAAATAGATGAACAAGATTTTATAGAAGATCCAAATGGTATGAATGCTAGTAGAATGGAAGTTGATACACATATTGTTATCACGGGTAAATCAAATCTTGGAAATCTCAAAAAAGCTGTTCATGCTGCTGGAATTGAAATTTCAAGGGTTGTCTTATCAGGCTATGCATCTTCTCTTACTGTTATGTCAAATAATGATAAAGAACGAGGGGTTGCTGTTATTGATTTGGGTGGACAAACCTCAAACTTAGTGGTTCATGTAGGCAATGCCATTCAATACAATGGTTTCTTACCTGTAGGTTCAAACCATATTACAAATGACTTATCTATTGCTCTTCATACCCCTTTGGATGTTGCAGAAGATTTAAAAATTGCAAAGGGTAGCTTACTTGAAACTGGGGGAGGAGAAGTTAAACTTTCTATCATAGGTGATGATACAACTCTAAACCTTGTTTCCTTAGATATTGTGCATAATATCATTTATAGCCGTATGGAAGAAACCATTCTAATCTTAACCGATTTAGTAAATAAGAGCGAATTGAAAGATCAATTAGGTGCAGGAATCATCTTAACTGGAGGCATGACGCTTATTGAGGGGACAAGAGAGTTAGCACAAGCACTTATACCCAATATTCCTATTAGAATTGGTAAACCTAGCAATATTAATAACATTTCAGAAGACCTAAACTCTCCAGAGTTTTCAACAGTAATAGGTCTACTGCAATATGAGTCTGGTAAACACACTGAATATGAATTAGATAATAGTAAAACAATGCTTCATTCTAAAGACTATAAAGATAAAGAGTCACTACAAGACATTACAGGTTTTCAAAATATTGATGTGAATAATAAACCAAAGATTTCAGTCTCTACGCCATCATTTAATGATGAAAAAAATAATAGTATTGACTTATTTAAAGACTTAAGTCAAGAACCCAAAAAAAATCAGAACAATCCCCTAGATAACTTTATGGATTGGGCTAAAAAAATCTTTTAAACGAGGAGGATCAAATGGAAGAGTTTAACATAACAGAATCAACAGCTGGTATACATGGAGCAAAAATTAAAGCAATTGGTGTTGGTGGTGGTGGTGGAAACATGATTAACCACATGATTAGAGAAGGAATAGAAGGCATTGACCTTATAGTTGCAAACACAGATGCACAAGCACTTGCAGCTTCAATTGCACCCTATAAAATGCAACTTGGTATTAACTCTACTAAAGGTCTTGGTGCAGGAATGAAACCAGAAGTTGGAGCAGAAGCTGCAATGGAAAGTTTTGACAGTCTTAAAACCATGCTTGAAGGTGCTGATTTAGTATTCATCTCAGCTGGATTAGGTGGAGGTACAGGTACAGGTGCTGCACCTGTTATTGCCCAAGCTGCAAAAGAAGTTAATGCCTTAACTGTATCTATTGTGACCAGTCCATTTAAGTTTGAAGGTAGAAAAAGACAAAAATTAGCAAAAGCAGGTTTAGAAAAACTTAAACTTGAATCTGACTCTATAATTGTTGTTCCTAATGAAAGACTTCTTTCTATTGTGGAAAAAAACCTTGGAATGAGAGACAGTTTTAGAATGGTAGACAATGTTCTTTCTCAGGCTGTAGGTGGAATTTCAAATGTTATTCTTTCTCATGGAGCCAATGACATTAACCTTGACTTTGCCGATGTTAAAACTGTTATGAGCCATAGAGGCTTGGCACTTATGGGCGTGGGTGAAAGTACAGGTAATTCTGCAGCCTATGATGCAGCGAAAACAGCCATTGAATCTCCACTACTTGACAACTTGTCAATTGATGGAGCAATGGGTATTTTAGTACATTTTCATATTCATCCTGATTATCCATTGGCTGAAATTTCAGAAGCAATGGACATTGTAGAAGAAAATGCTGATGAAGATGCAAACATCATTTTTGGTACCACTACTTCTGAAGATATCCCTTTGGATCAAGTTAAGTTAACCATTATTGCTACAGGTTTTGAAGATCCATCTGACCTTGAACTTCTTGAAAAACCAGAAGAGACAAATGTTACAAATAATGTGGCAACACTTAGGCACCCTAGTCAAGCTTCATTATTAAAAAATATGAATTCAGCAAAAGTTGTTGGTGGAGACTATCGATCAAATGATGATCATTTAGATACACCTACTTTCTTACGTAAGCAAATGGACTAAAGGTAAATGATGACAAAAGTACTCTTCCTCCTCTTTTCTCTTTTGTCGCCCTACCTCCTGTTAGCAGATGGGCATATTTTTGTCTATCATCGTTTTGATGATAATCGCTATCCGACAACCAATATTTCAACCAAAGAACTTAGAAAAGAATTTAGCTATCTTAAAAAAAATGGCTATAAAGTTGTACCTCTTATTGATATTATTACAAAAGTAAATAACAATGAAGAAGTACCTAAAAACTGGGTAGCATTCACTATTGATGATGGGTTTAAAAGCTTTTATACTCATGGACTCGCTGTTTTTAAAGAATATAACTACCCTTTTACCCTTTTTATTGCTGTAAAATATACTGAAGAAAATTACAAAGATTATGTCACATGGAAACAACTAAAAACCATAGCCAAATATGGAGATATAGAGTTTCATAGTTATGGACATGGACACTTTGGACAAATGAGTGATGAGAAAATTAAAGCTGATATGGACAAAGGCTTAGCCCTTATGAAAAAACATCTAAACTATGAACCAAACCTTTTTGTTTATCCTTATGGTGAATATGATGATAGGGTTGCTAAAATTATTGAACCCTATGGTTTTAAAGCAGTATTTAACCAAAATATAGGGGCTGTTCATGGTGTTTGTTCAGATGCAAATGACATTGACCGTTCAGCTGTTGTTGGATCGAATGCTCATGACTTTAAACTTTACCTAAAATTTCAAGAGCTTTGTGGTGTTTCATTTCAGCAACCTGCTATTTATCCTAAAAATAAAATAGTTAAAACCGTTGAAGTTACTTTAGAAGACAAAAATATTACATCAGCTGACATTTTTATTTCTAATAATGGTTGGACAAAAGTCAAGGTTAAAAATGGGAAAATCTTATGGTATGCCAATAAAAAAGTAAAACTCAACCGTATTAAAATAGGTGTTAAAGTTAAGAGTAAAATTAAGCTAATGGTTTTATCTAAATAGTTATACTTATAAAAAATTTATAACTTTGGAAAAAATAGCATGAACAAAAAACTCTTAACAGTAATCATTTTAGCCCCTCTATTTTACTCAGCCTGTAACTCAACAAATATTGCACCAAAAGCTGAAAACAAACAAAAAGATTCCATTCGAGTAACTCAGCAGTTAGAAAAAAAAGTTGAACCCAACTTAGTTAGTATAGAGAACTCTAATGAGATTACTGTAAGTTATGTAAATAATCAAAAACTTATTAAAAACCAAGGAATTATGCACATTTCAAGTTTTATGGAAACCCTTCAGCCTACACTTATGGAACTCATAAAAAGTGATAGTACCTTTAAAACAGCTATGGGGGCTTGTTCATCAATGGGACAAGGGATGACCAATGATTATAATGCAATTTCTCCTGATACAAAAATTAGAAGAACAGCACTAAAATATAGAAATGAAAAAAATAAACCAGACGATACTGATACCGTTGTTATGGAACGTTTCTTAGCTTCTAACTCTTTTAAAGAACCTTTAGTAGTGGAAATGCCAAATCATTACCGTGTCTACAAAGCTTTAGACATGAAACAATCTTGTCTTGCCTGTCATGGAGAAAATATTTCTGAAGATTTAGGAAAAATACTGGAAAGAAACTATCCAAAAGATATGGCTACTAACTTTAAGATTGGTGAGTTTAGAGGAGTTGTTGTTGCTGAAGTCAAAAAATAAGTAGGCTCTCTGTCCTAACTCTAAGGTATAATGAATATATTATGCCTTGAATTTACCGTTAGGAGTATAAATGAAAGATGTAGTACAATGGCTAAAAGAAAATGGCAATCTAAAAATAATTGATGAACTACTTGATGTAGAATTAGAAATTCCTCATATTGCGTACATAGAAGTAAAAACTGATGACTCTCGCCCTATTCTCTTCACAAACCCTATCAATAAAAAGAAAAATATCAGCTATGACATGCCTGTGCTTATGAATATTTTTGCCAACAAAGCATTGACAGAAAAAATCTTTGCTAAGCATCCTGACAAAGTAGCCCAAGGTATTGACAAACTTTTAAAACTTAAAGCACCAGCTGGATTTATTGAGAAGTTAAAAATGTTACCAGAACTCATCGCACTTAAAAATGTTTTTCCTAAACGTTCAAAGAAAAAAGGTGCTTGTCAAGAAGTTATTATTCCTAAAGAAGAAGTAGACTTAGATAAACTCCCCATTTTAAAAACATGG
Source organism: uncultured Sulfurovum sp. (assembly GCA_902727995.1). Classification (GTDB taxonomy): domain Bacteria; phylum Campylobacterota; class Campylobacteria; order Campylobacterales; family Sulfurovaceae; genus UBA1140. The sequence goes on along the minus strand of CACVAZ010000181.1, from coordinate 8,200 downwards.
GAAGGTGATGGTGGACCATATATTACCATGGGACAAGTTTACACCCAAAGTCTTGATGGTCAAATGCAAAACCTAGGTATGTACCGTTTACAACAATATGATAAAACCCATTTAGGAATGCACTGGCAAATTCATAAAGATGCCTCACACTTTTTTGACCAATATCAAAAAGCTGGACTTAAAATGCCTGTAACTGTTGCAATTGGTGGAGATCCACTTTACATTTGGTGTGGACAAGCACCAATGCCTCATGGTATGTTTGAAATGCTTCTTTACGGTTTTGTACGTGGAGAAAACGCCCAACTTGTAAAGTCTATCACTAATGATATTTATATCCCAAGAGATGTTGACATTGTCATTGAAGGTTTTGTCGATCCAAGTAAAATGAAAGTTGAAGGTCCTTTTGGAGACCACACAGGTTACTATACCCTAGAAGAGCCTTATCCTATTATGGAAGTAGAAACCATAACCATGAAAGAAAAACCAGTTTTCCAAGCAACTGTAGTAGGTAAGCCACCTCTTGAAGACAAATACATGGGCTGGGCAACAGAACGAATCTTCCTCCCCATGTTAAAACCAATGGCACCTGACCTCATCGACTACTACATGCCTGAAAATGGCGTTTTTCACAACTTAATTCTTGGTAAAATGAAAACCCTTTACAAAGGTCATGCTCAACAATTCATGCATGCTTTTTGGGGTGTAGGACAAATGTCTTTTGTAAAACATGCCATCTTTGTCAATGAAGATGCCCCAGAACTCTCTGACGATATTGCCATTACCGAATACATATTAAATAGATTAGACCCTAACAAAGTGCTTATTACCCAAGGAATCATTGATGCTCTTGACCATACAGCCAATGAAACACTTGTAGGTGGTAAACTTGGAATTGATGCAACGGCTAATGAGGTAGATACTAAGATTAAAAATCCTATTTCCGATAATGAACTTTTAAAGAAAATGCAAGAAATAGATGCAAATATTTTAGAATTAAAACAATATTTCACCCATACTAAAAATCCTATTTGTCTTATTAGCGTCAATAAAGTTGAGTCCATGAAGAATATCATTACTAAGCTAGAAGATTTAAAAGAACACATAAAACTTTTAATTATTGTTGACAAAGTTAACAACCAAATTGACAATGAATACATGCTTCTTTGGAGAGTTGTCAACAACATTGATGCACAAAGAGACATAAGACTTGAACCATTTATTGCTGTAGATGGTACCAACAAATCAGAACTTGATGGATTTAATAGAATTTGGCCAGGTGATACCTTTTGTAACAAAGAAGTTCTTGACTCATTACAAGAACGTGGCTTCATCAATATTGACGAAGCTTTTATTAAAAAGTTTGGACTTTTACATTTTAAATAAATGCTAAAATTTGTTCATAATGCCGATCTATCCCCTCATAAGGATGGCTTCCACCCTCTTCTACAACTATGGTTGCAGAAGACAACTTTTCTAAAGCTTCTTTATAATCCAAAACATCATCACCTGTTTGTAGAAAAAGTAGATATTCTCCATTTTTAACTTCTTTTACTTTGTATTGTTTTAACATCTCCACATGAGACTCATTCCATGCGAAGGTACTGTCATCAAAATAATTTTTGGCAACCCCTAGCTTATTGATAACCCGTTTTAATGTTTTTGAAGAATCTATAGCAGGATTAATAAGTACAGCTCTTAGCCCATACTTTTCTGCTAAATAAATCGAAAAAAAACCACCCAAAGAAGAGCCAATAAGCGTAATAGGTTCATCATGAGAGTTAATAACTTGTTCAAGTGTATCCATGGCGAGTTCAGGAATATAAGAAAGAGAGGGAGCAATACAATGAATGTTTTTCTCTTTAAAATATTCTCTAAATGCCAAAGACTTAGCCCCTTTACCAGAACTTCCAAAACCGTGTATGTAAATTATCATTATGTGTGTACCTTTTAAATATAAAATATAGTTGTTCTCGTATTTTATCTTAGTAATTTAAATGTTATACTTCTAGCACAATGAACATCAAGGAACATAGAGATGAAAAGAAGAAATTTTTTAACTACCTCAGCACTTGGACTAGGAGCTTTAAGCCTTAATGGTTGTTATCGTGAGTCCGAACGCGTTGAAAACAAAAATATTAATATTAGTAGAGGTAAAAAAGTCACGCTTAAACTAGCTACTTCATGGCCAGCTCATTTTCCCATTATGGGAACAGGCTTAGATAATTTTGCCAAAAGATGCAATGAACTCTCTGGTGGTACACTTGAAATTAAAGTCTACCCAAAAAATATCTTAGTTCCAGCCTTACAAGTTTTTGACACCTGTTCTGCAACCCAAATAGATGCTTTTCATTCAGGGGTTTACTATTGGAAAGGTAAAAACTCTGCTTTTTCCATTTTTGGAGGTATGCCTTTAGGATTAACGAGCGAAGAGATGATTACATGGATGAAGTTTGGAGGAGGCATGGAACTTTGGCGTGAACTTTACGCTAAGTTTAATCTCTACCCTCTCATTGGTGGAAGTACAGGCCCTCAAATGGGAGGTTGGTTTAAAAAAGAAATCAAATCTTTAGCTGACTTAAAAGGTCTTAAAATGCGAATCCCAGGACTTGGTGGAGAAGTCATGAAAAAATTAGGTGTCAATCCTATATTGCTTCCTGCTGGAGAAATATTTACCTCATTGGAACGTGGTACTATTGATGCTACAGAATGGGTAGGACCAGCTCTTGACCGTATGATGGGGTTTGA
>CACVAZ010000181.1:0-5355 GCA_902727995.1 uncultured Sulfurovum sp. | reverse complement strand
AAAATAGCTCTTGGCATATCTGGATGTCGTAATATATTATGAGGTTCACCAATCAATTCAGCCTCAGTATATCCTGAGATTTCAGAAAAATTTTTATTTATAAATATTATTTTACCTTTTAAATCGGTCTTACTTACAATAAATTTTTTCTTTGAGAACTTAATCTCTTCATTGAGTACAATTGGTCGATATGTCATAGAAAGCCTTTTTTATTATATTATAACAAAAAAAAGTAAATAAACATTAAAAACTACCAAGGCTTAACTTCACTTATATATCCCTCATTAATCAAATCATAAGCTTTAGAAGAGAATGTACGTTTATTTTTACTCTCTTCTTCAGATGTCATTACTTTAACCGTAGAGTTTTTAGACTTTTTAGAACCTCTCCCACCAGAAGCACCAGCTGATTCATTTTTTTGTGAATCAGACTTTTCTTCATCTACTTCCAGATTTTCATGTTTACTTTTAGATGCCTCAACAGAAGAAGGGTTCGTGTAACCCACTTTAAAAGAGTCCTCTTTATTTCTTAGAATGACTATACTTAAGTTATGTAAAGTATCTTCATCTTCACCCAACTGCAAAGCTTTTACATAATAGTTCTTGGCTTTGTCCATGTAAAGCAATTTAGCCTCACAGTTTCCTAGCTCATAATACACTTGTTGTTTCACTTTTCTATTTGAACTCTTTATGCCTTTTAGTACTGACTTAGCAACTTTATATTTTTCTTGTTTGTAAAAAATATGTGCCAATAAAATTTCTGCTTCTAACTCTCTATTTTTCATTTTATAAAGTTCTTTTTGACTCTCATCATAAGCTTTCTCTTCATAATAAGCATAAGCTTTTTTTAAATAATAAGTATCAAACAAACCATGAGTACTATGTTCTACTTCTAAAGATTTAACTCCTTCACCCCACTGTTCTCTACTCAGCAGTTCTTCTGCTTGAAGATTCAGCCCTAAAAAGAGAAAAATCGCTAATAAATTTTTAGAAAATCTAGTAGCCGAAATAAAAAACAAAAGAAGTGCTAATAAAATTGGAACAAAAGCCAATTCAAAATACTGCTTACTCTCTCGCTCCAAACCTTCCTCTAAAATCTTCTCATTCTCTAACCATGAAAGCATAGAGCTTAAAGTATCTTCTACATTTGAAAAACTTACAAACTGCCCTCCACTCTGCTTGGCTAATGTCCTCAACATTGAATTTAATTTCGAAACAACAATGTGTCCTTGTTTATCTTGTAAAAGTGTGCCATCTTTCTGAACCACAGAAGCACCCTCTTTTGTTGCCATGCTAATCGCTAGTACTTTAATGTTTTCTTTTTTTATAAACGCATTAAAAGATTCTTCTAAAACCTCATCTCCTCCATCGCTAAAAAGTATGAGCTTTTTTTCTGGATCTTTAAACTGTGCTACTTTTTCAAAAAGCTTTTTAAGGTCTGTTCCTTTGGTTAAAATGTATTCCGAATTTATATTTCCCAAAGCCACTTTCACAAGCTCATGGTCAGTTGTAGGAGGCGAAAGAAGCAAAGGATTAATAGTAAAACCAACAAGTGCTATTTTTTCATGTCGATTAAGGTCTAAAAAATTTTCTATAATTTGTCTACTCGCCAAAGCACGTGAAGGATGTATGTCATCAGCTTTCATTGACATAGACAAGTCCAAAGCAAGTATCACTGAATGTGCCATAATCTTTTCTATTCCTAAAGTTTGAGGAAGTACAGGACGTGCTAACGCTATGATACCTAAGGCTAAAACAGCCCAACGTAAATTTTGAGCGAAATGCTGTTTTCTTTTTCGCTTGAACAAATAAACCAGCAAAGGTAAAAGTAACCATAAAACAGAAGCATAAACAAAACTCATTAAAGTTCCTCATCTCTAAACAGCAGTAAAGTAAGCAATAAAAGTGCCAAAATTAAGGGGTAAATAAACAGCTCTTCTTTATTTAAGTACTGTTCTGAACGTATGGGGCTAGGTTCAAGTTTTGCTATGCTTTTATAAACCTCTTCTAGCTCATCTGCATTTTGACAAAAGAAACTTTTTCCAGTAGAATCTTTGGCGATGTCATGAAGCATTGACGCATCATAATTTTCTTTTTTTCCAATACCAATGGTGTAAATCTTTACCCCTTGCTTCACTGCCAAACTCACAGCCTCTTTCGGTGAAGTTCTTCCTGCATTGTGTACGCCATCGGTCAAGAGTATCAGTACTTTAGACTTTGCTTCTCCACTTTTAAGCGTTCTAAGAGCTTGATTTAACGCATCTCCAATGGCTGTGCTTGTTCCGGCTATGCCTATGTCACTCATAAGCTCAAACATTTCATTTAAGGTTTTTAAATCATAAGTTAAAGGAGACGCTGTAAAAGCAAAAGAACCAAAGACCACTAAGCCGACATTGTCATCATGTCTTTTTTCTATGAATGCTTTAGCTAAAGCTACTGAAATATCATACTTGGTTTGTGTTTTGTCTTGCTCATTAAAGCCACGTTCAGCCATAGAACCACTGGTGTCTAACACTAAAACCAAGTCACGACCTTTTTTCTGCGAATTGGCTTCTGAAGCATAAATAAAAGGAGTAGCCAATGCCAACACTAAAAGCGTATAAATAAGCATCGAATAGAAAAGTAAATTGTCCCAAAAGAAACTCTGTTTGGGTAACCACTCTTCTTTTGGGAAATAGACCCTTTTTACTTTTTGTTTACACCACACAAAACAAGGTAGTAAAAGCAATAATAGCAAAGCATAAGGATAAAAAAAAGAGAAGTTCACTAAAAAATCTCTCCACTCTCATAAAGCCACTTTCCCTCTACTTTATAAAATCGACTTTTTTCTGTCATATCTCCTGATGAAAGAGAGGCTTTGAAAGTAACAAAAGATTCTTCTTTTCCCTCTATAAAATCTAAAATTTCTAAGCCTAAAAATTCAGTAGCCCTTATAAAGCTATTAATGCCCTCTTTCCAATGCTTAAAATCTGTAGAAAAGTCAGGGTTATTTTCATGTGTGGTTTTAATAATGTAATGAGCATCTCCAACAGCAAAGGCACAATAACGTGACTTCATGAGTAAAAGTGCCGTTTTAGGGTTTGCCCCTTTATGATAAATAAGACAACATTTTTTGTATTTTAGATTCGAACCACAAGGGCATGGAGTGTTTGAACTTGTTTTTTTCATGTGCTTATTATAACAAAGAGTCACTTCGATAAGCTCAGTGAACAAAAACTACACAGAAATTAATGTATACTTATTTCAAATTAATAATTAAAGGATTACCTTATGACTAAAACGATAGCTGGACTTATCTTATTTTGTGCAATGCTAATAAACTTAAATGCGACAGAAGTACCTACTCAAAACAAAGATACTAACTGTAGCGTAGAAAAATGTAAAACAAAAAAATCAAGTGAAAATAATTGTACCGTAGAAAAATGTAAAACCATTAAAAAGACACATTGTTCAAAAGGTAAACGATCAGATTCAAATCAAACTACACCTACATGGTCACTAACAAAAGATGGAAACTCAAGTATTAAAAGCCCTAGTTGTTGTAAAAATAAAAACAAAGAAACAAATAAAGAGGTTCCAACGAAATGTAATGCTGGAAAGTGTGGAGGGAAATAAACCTCTATCCACACTTCCCTGGGGCACATTTCATGCCCCCACATTTTCCACTTTTAGGTGTTTCTCTCATACTCTCCATCATCTTTTGCATCTTCTCTGGATGTGCGACAAAATTGTAACCCTTGTACATCGTAAACAAAGCATACACTACCACTAAAAAAGCTGCTGCTTTCATCATCATGCCTCGTAGACTTCCTTTTTGTAAAAACTTAGTTACCGACCCCAAAAAGAAAAGTGCTGGAATGGTTGCCAAACCAAAAGTAGCCATGACAATCGCACCCCACAACGGCGAAGCCGTAGCAGCAGCCATAATGGCAAACGAATAAACCAATCCACAAGGAATAATGCCATTTAACATGCCTAGTAAAAAGAACGATTTGTAAGATTTACTCTTTAACAAAGCTCTAAAACTATTTTGAAACCATGAATACTTAGAAAAAGAAAATTCAACGGAGTTTAAAAACTTAAACTTTCCAAGTAGTGAAAGCCCTGCAAGTAACATCAATAACCCTGTTAGTAAAAAAAGTATGCCTTTCGTCGTAGGTGTAAAGGCAACAGCTTGTCCAATTAAGCCAAAAACAGCCCCCAACATTGCATAAGTAGCTACTCGTCCAAAATTGTATGACAAATGTGACAAAGTTTGCGTTAACTGTGTACTCGTCTGATCAATTTTAGAGCTAGAATACGCCACGACAATCCCCCCACACATTCCAATGCAGTGTCCAAAGCTTCCTAAAAATGCTGTACTTATAATAATAGCTAAATCAATGTTTTCCATGAAATTCCTTTTTATAGTTTTTAATTATAATATTTATTTGTTTTTATTATAATTTAAATTTGTTAATTTTGTGTTAAATATAAAGTCTAATAATTATTTCTTCTCTTCCAATACTTTCCATGAGCCTCCCTTATTTGCCCCTATTCTCTCTATTATTTTTTCTTCTTTTAACTTCTTAATGTTCTCTTCTATCTTACGGCTTGAAATCCCCACCAATTCAGAAAGTTTTTTAGCTGATACTTTAGGGTTTTCTAACATATAAGCAATAATTTCTTTTTGATTTTCACTTAGATTTATTCCGACCTTTATTCCGACCTTTTCTCCGACCTTTTGATTTTCTTCTTGTAGTTTTTGAAGTGTTTTGTAAATTACTTCCAAGATAAACTCTACAAAAGGGGTACTTTCTCCGACAGAACCTGAAGCTTCTAAAGCATCATAATATTTTACTTGATTGTCTCGTACCACACTTTCTATGGGTATTTGAGAAAAGATACTTTTATATTCAGTCAATATAACGCTTTGCCAAAGTCTACCCAATCTACCGTTACCATCAGAAAAAGGGTGAATAAACTCAAATTCATAATGAAATACACATGAGACTATGAGTAAATGTTCTTCTGAGCTATTAAGCCATTCAAAAAGTTCTCCCATAAGTGTTTGCACCATGTTTGGTGGTGGAGCCACATGCGTTACACCTTCTTTCCCTCCAACACCTACATTAGTATGTCTGTAAGTTCCTGCATTGTTCAAAAGTTGACCCATCATCTTTTTATGAGCTAAAAGTAAATCTTTCTCGTTAGTATATTTATATTTTTCTAAGAAATCATAAGCTTCGATTGCCCCCTCTACCTCTGCCATTTCACGAACTGTTCCTAGAACTTTAGTACCATTTATTACAGAAGTTACTTTCTCTTCTGTAAAAGTATTTCCTTCTATTTGTAGTGTTCCTGTAATAGATTTTAC
>CACVAZ010000180.1 GCA_902727995.1 uncultured Sulfurovum sp. | reverse complement strand
ATTATTATTGTCTATCTCCAATGCCAAATAGAAGTTTTCATTCTTAGTATTACCCAACCTTTAGGACTTCAAAAAACTCAAAAAAACATCCCGAAAGGAACAGCAAAGTTCCTTTCATCTATTTCTAAAACTGTGTCTCCCATATAAAACACTATCCCTAAAATATCTTTTTCAGAATGCTTTTGAAAATCAAAAATATGTCTAAAATCACCCTTACCTATTGAGTGAGAAGCTTTTACTCCAATGGCTAACATTTGTTCACCTCTACTTAAAATAAAATCTACCTCTTTTTTATCATTCGTATGATAATGAAACATATCTGTATTGTCCACAGCAAAACTAATGTGCTTTTTAAGTTCGGCAAAAATAAATGTCTCATAAATCTGACCTTTATAATGTGACTCTTCTAATGCTTTTGAATTCTTTATGCGTAGTAAATGACAAACTATTCCTGTGTCTATCATGTGTAATTTAGGTGACTTTACAAACTGCTTACCTATATTTTCAGAATAAGGTCGAAGTAATTCTACTTGATAAAGTTGTGCCAATATCGTTAAAAAGTTATCTACCATCGAGTCTTTTAACATGCTGGCTTTAGCTATTTTAGATTTATTTAATAAGGTTCCTGTTCTTGGAGCAATCACATTAAAAAATTTAAAGAAGTTATTTATCTCTCGTATTTCTCCAAGTTCTCGTGCATCTCTTTCGATGTAAGTCGAGATGTAAGAGCTAAACCAAAGTCTTCGTTTTAATTCCGTATCAAGTCGTAAAAGTTCAGGATAACCACCCGATATAATCGTCTCTTCAATCACACTGGCATCTATTTTAGAACAAGAAAAGTCTCTGTTAAAAAGCATGTCTACTACATTTTCACTGGCTTTGTTATTTCGCTCTTTAGCACTTAAAGGGTAAAGTGAAAGTTCTATGATTCTACCTGCCAAAGTATCTTTGGTCTTTTTCATGTCTAAAAGATTGGCTGAACCTGTCAGTAAATAACTTCCATTCAGCCTGTCTTTGTCAACATCCATCTTAATGGCTTCAACTAGATTAGGGGCTTTTTGAATTTCATCAATACACACAGGTTTTTCAAGTCGATGCACAAAACCTTTTGGGTTTTCTATGGCTGTCAAACGTAAATCAACATCATCAAGGATGGCATAGTTTTTAAAAAGTTTTGATGAGAGTGTGGACTTACCCACTTGTCTAGCCCCACTTAAAAGAACAATGGGTGAGATTTCTAAGGCTGTTTCGAGAATGGGAGCGATACTTCTTTTTATCATGATAGACTCTTTTTTATAGGTTTATCATAAATTATACCCTTATAAGGTTAAAACTTATAACTTTATAGAGATATTAAATATTATTTTCTAGGTTGGTATTATAGCAACCTATTCTACTACATTCACTAACACCTCCTTAAGACAAAAGATAAGCCTTCAATTCATCCTCTAACTTATTTTTCAAACTCAAAGGCTCAATAACTCTAACATAAGGCAGCCACTTTTTAATCAGCTCTTCTATTTCTATCTCTTGGGTGACTTCATAGGAAACTGTCAAACTTCCATTCTCTTTTTCTTCTAAAATTGTTTGTGAGTTCAAGAACTTTTTGGACTTAAAAAAATAAGCTTTATCTCCATGTACTTCTAAAACTATTTTAATTAAATACGTTCTAAAACCTTTTTGATAGCGTGCAAATGGTGTTTGCATAAATTTTATAAAGTCTTCTATTTCAAGATTTTTACAAAACGTTTTATTGCTATCTTTTATCTCTTTGATTTTAGAAATTCTATAGAGGGTAAAGGTAAAATTGTTATTGTCTATTTCACATGCCAAATAGAAGTTTTCTTTCATAAAAACTATTTTATAAGGCTTTACTTCATACGCTTCAATTTGATTATCAACCATATACTTGATAGAAATATATTTTTGATGATAAATAACACGCTCTAGTTCTTTCATAATGGCATAGTCATTTTTCTGTGACTCAAAGGGTTTTGTTTTAAACTCATAGAGCTTTTTAGTCTCTTTGAGTTTACTCTCTATAATGGATTTATCAGCTTTATCAATATCTAAACTTTGAAAAAGGTCACTTCGCTGTGCGATGCTAAATGTTTGAATTAGTAGTGATAAGTTTCGTTCATCTAAAAACTGGTCAAACATTTTTTTGGTAATGGCTTTATAACAACCTTTCTCACCACGAATCAACTCAAACGATTCAGGAAACACAAGTTTAATAACATCTAAATCTCGTCTAATGGTCTTTTCACTTTTTCCTTCCCACAACATCTCATATTTTAAAGATTCTATACAGACTTTTTGCCCGTTATTGAAGCGTTTTAAAAGTTCTAGGACTCTTATGGTTTGGTTGGTCATAATTACTACCTACTTATATAAAAACATCAGCATCGATGTCATGTAATTTATCTCTAGTCTTCTTGAAATATTTTTATGGACATAATATGTCCATGTTTAAATGTATAATATCTAAATTATAAAAATAAGGAATATAAAGTGATAAAAACAAAGTTAACTTTATCTAAAAAAAAGATTCATACAGAGTTGAAATGTCCACATTGTAATGTTGGTTCATTATTACTAAACAAAGAAAATTTAATGTGTAAACAATATCAGTCAAATATTGATGAGATTAATGAATTAATGGAAGAGATAAATGGTCGATATAGTGGTGCTTTTCCTTTACCTGAAAAGTTTATTGCTGTAGGTATTTTTACCTGTAATCATGAAGATTGTCAGGAATATGTATCTTTTCATGGGGAAATATTGGTTCAAGAATATATGAGATCCAACTCAAAATCAGAAGAAGATGAAACAAAAGAGGTTGAAACCTTGACTATGCACAGTCTT
>CACVAZ010000179.1 GCA_902727995.1 uncultured Sulfurovum sp. | reverse complement strand
GCACTCCGAAATCTTAGAGATGAGCAGATTTATTTTTATAAAATTACTATTTTAGATAAAAAAGAAGCCACACTCTCTTTGGAAAATATTAAGCTTTTAGAAGTAAAAGCTAAGAAAAAATTACACATCGCTTGGTGTGTAATTGACTCTAAAAGTGTTGAGAAAGTACTCCCCACACTTAACGAAATAGGGGTAGATACTATTACCTTTATCTATTGTTCTCGTTCTCAAAAAAGCTTTAAAGTAGACTTTAAAAGATTAGAAAAAATTCTGTTAAATTCTTCTCAACAGTGTGGACGTTCTTCCTTAATGCAACTTGCTTTAGCAGACTCTTTGGAAGTTTTTTTAGAAGAGCATCCCGATACTTATATGCTAAACTTTTTAGAAGAAACTTTAAATACTTCCTCTGATATTTCTACCATGCTTATAGGTTGTGAAGGTGGGTTTACAGCTGAAGAAGTAGCTTTATTTAGTTCTCAGAATATTATAGGCTTAGATACCCCTCTTATTTTAAAAAGTGAATCAGCTGTTTGTGCTGTGGCTACTAAACTTTTACTTTAAAAGAGTGTTTATTCTAATCTTTTTTCGCTAAAATACTTTAATCTTAAGTTAAGGTTTTCATGCATGATATTAACCCTTTTAGCCCTATTAACTATTTTGTTTATCGCAATCGAACTGCAAAAATATTTTAAGATTCCTTCCCCCATTTCGCTTATTGGACTGAGTTATGGTTTTTATTATCTTTTTCCACAGATGGTGCTTTTTTCAGAAGCGACTTTTGCTGACTTGGTACTTTTCTTAATTCCCATTTTAATTGCTGCTGATGCATTGCAGTTGAAGTTGGATGATTTAAGAAAAAATGCTTTAAGCCTTGTCTATGTGGCTGCTTTTTCCGTGGCAATTTCCATTATTTTTGGAATTATTGTAGCCAATACTTTTTTTGCAGAATATGCTCTTTCCACAGGAGCAATCATTGCTCTTTTTGCTATGGTATTAGCAACAGATCCTGTCTCTGTGGTGTCGGTATTTTCCTCATTTAAAGTGCCTCATAAATTGGCTATTTTAGCCGAAGGTGAATCCCTTTTTAATGATGCCACGGCGTTGATTATCTTTATGTTTGTTGCCATTCCTATGATAAATGGTATTGAAATTGGGGCAATGGACATTGTCATTGTCTCTGTTAAAGTCATATTTTTCTCAGTATTAATTGGACTTTTTATGGGCTACATTGGTATATTATTAATGCGTTTGACTTCAGATCCCATGAGTGAATTGGTATTGATCTTGTTAACAGCTTATGGGGCTTTTGAAGTAGCAGAGATTTTTCATTTTGCTGGACTTTTGGCTGTAATTGTGGCGATTATTACGCTTAATACCATTACGCAAAAATCTTTTGATGCCAAACAGCGTCAAATTAAAAAAGCAACCAACATTGTAAATCGTGCTAACCAAAGTAAAAAAATCTTCTCTACACGTTTTATGAATGGAATTGCACGACGACTCTCTTCTGATGTTTCTAAGTTAGAACGACACAAACAAAATTTGAACTATGTCGCTATATTAGCACTTCTAGCGAATACTTTCTTATTTATGTCCATGGCGAGTATTGTTCATTTTGAAGCACTTTTAAAGTATAAAGAAGAGATCTTTCTTATGTTTTTAATTACCACTGTGATACGCGCATTTATGATGGGAACCTTTGGGATTGTTTCAAACATTAGTAAAAAGATGACAGACATTGGGGTGCGTTGGTGGTCAGTGTTATTATTTGCAGGAATAAAAGGGGGACTTTCGATTGTTATGCTTCAAATGCTTCCCAAAGGTTTTGAACACAAAGAGATGTTTGACGCGATAGTCATTGGGGTTATTTTATTGTCTACTTTTGTCTATGCGACTGTTTTAGTTGCCATCATTATGTCTAATAAGAGAAGTTTTGATGCAGAAGTCAAAGCTGAACACCACTAAGAAAAAAAGGAGAAACTTTTGGAAGAACCTATATTACTTACCTTTGCCCTTATCAGTTTTTTTGGTATCGTTAGCCAATGGTTGTCTTGGCGTATTAAATTGCCATCTATTATTTTTTTACTAATTTTCGGGATCATTGCTGGTCCCATAACAGGCATACTCGATCCTAATCTCCTTTTGGGAGATTATCTTTTTCCTTTTGTTTCTATGGGCGTTGCCATTATTCTCTTTGAAGGGGGATTAACACTTAGGTTTCACAAAATCAAAGGATTAACCAAAACGCTTTATGCCCTTCTTTCGATTGGTCTTTTAGTGACATGGGGCATTGTTGCTGTTGCGACGCATCTGTTGATTGGCTTGTCATGGGAATTGTCAATTCTCTTTGGTGCGTTGATGACGGTTACGGGTCCTACAGTTATTAAGCCTTTGTTACAAACCATTCGTCCTCATGAAGATATTGCTAACCTATTGCATTGGGAAGGGGTTATTTTAGATGTCATTGGGGCGATATTAATCGTTTTGATTTTCCAATTTATCGTTTCAGGACAACTTGGAGAAACGGTTAGCTTAGTTTTTGTTTCCGTGATTATCACGGGGATAGTGGGAGGAATAGCAGGAGCGTATTTACTGGCATTTTTATTACGTAGTTATTTGCTTCCTCACTATTTACAACAAGTCTTTACCTTGACACTTGTTTTGGTCATTTTTTCACTTTCAAACATGATTGCACATGAATCAGGTCTTCTTGCTGTCACGCTTATGGGCATGATATTGGCAAATATTAAAGATGTTGATACAGAAGACATTCTCTCTTTTAAAGAAAATTTGAGTTTACTTTTTATCTCAGCACTTTTTATTATCTTATCTGCACGATTAGATTTATCTAATTTATTTGGCATGGGATGGT
>CACVAZ010000178.1 GCA_902727995.1 uncultured Sulfurovum sp. | reverse complement strand
AACATCTCTTCAAGCAGTTCTACGGTTGCTGTTCCCTCTTGCTCTTGTTTATGGTAAAGGCACTCTTTCCCTTTTTTCTCAATGCGTCCAAGCGCTTCAAAAGCAACACCACATTTACGTGCAAAACCTTCTCCAGCTTTGGTAACCACACCATCACGAACAGCAGCCATAAGTGGTGGTCCAACCAGTTCTGTTGTGTTGTCAGCTTGTTTAGTTGCTATGTCAGCATGGCGAATCACCAAACGGCGAGGGGTATAAATAAATTCAAACTCTGATTCAAGTCGATACTCTACCAGTAAATCTTTCCATGATTTTTCAATATTTTTTACAATTTTAAGAAGTGGTATCGCAGGTAGTTCCTCTACCCCGATTTCGATAAGAAGTGCTTTTGTCATTTTTAGGTTATCCTATTGATAATTAGTGAGAGGATTTTATCTAAATGTTGTTAAATGGTAAGTAAATCAGTTTAAGGATTTTTATTGCCCTATGTACTGAAACACTTGCCCTTAAACTCTTAAAAAATGGCAGAATCATTGAGCATAAAAAAACGCCTAGAAAAAGGAAAAGTCCTCAAATATGGCCACATAGAAGCCTTAGTATAAACATCCATTACTTCACTATTTTTTATGTAAAGTCTCTTTTTCTAAATTTTGATAATTTTGCTTACCACTTTCTGTGAAAAAGAGTGCTATTCTCCAAATAACCAAAGCTGTCCAAGGTTTTAAATTCTTTAAAAAAACTTAAAACATTCCGTTTTAAGATAAATTCTCTCCTATTTTTAATAGCCAGTTTAATGAAATGTTTATATAAATTAAAAAATTCTTAAATTATATTTTTAATTATTAATATTAATTTAAGCAAAAGTATGTGACAATACACTATTAAAAACTTAAAGGACATAAATGAAAAAATTAAGTGCAATTACAATATTAACACTAGGATTAGGTAGCTCAGTTCACGCAGAAGAATCAATGACATCAATTCTTGGAGCTGTAGACTCAAATTCTGTAGAGGCAATTAAAGCAACTGAAGGTACAAGAAATTACACTGATGTAACCGTAGAAAACTCAGTTGTTAACTATAAAGTTAAAAATATTAATACGCTAAACGGGGTTAAGTTTGCTTCTAAAAATACCGATGCAAAAAACTTAAAAGTTGTTAACCAAGTGAAAAGTCAGGAAGCATTTAACCTAAACACCGTAAATGGTATTCAATTTTAGAACTTACCATTCTAAGATTTAAAAATTTAAAATTTAAAAAGGAACTCAATGAAAAAACTAAGTTTAATTACAATGTTAGCAGCAGGTCTAGCAACTTCTGTACAAGCAGAAGAATCAGTGGCATCAATCTTAAGTGCTGTTGACGCAGAAACAGTAAAAGCCATTGAAGCAACTGAAGGCACAAGAGACTATTCAGGGGTAGACGTTACCAACAATGTAACTACTTACCAAGCACAAAACATTAACACCATTAATGGTATTAAGTTTGCTTCTAAAAATACCAAAGCAACAAACCTAGAAGTGACAAACAGTGCAAGTAACAATGCTGTATTCAACCTAAATACAGCAAATGGTATTAAATTTTAATTTCCCAAGGCTAGAGTTCTTTCCTCTCTAGCCTCTCCCTCCTCCCTATTTTATATAATTATTTAAATAAAACTTAATTAAAATAATTAATTATTAAAAATAATATAAGTAAAAAACTGTCATAATATTCTATGTTAGAACAAGGAAACATCCAATGATTTTCAAAAAAAACATCTTACTTTTTTTAGTTTTGCTTTCTTCAACGTTATTTGTAGGCTGTAGTGAAAAAAAAATTAATTTAGATTTAGTGCAACAAGATTCCATACAAACAGCTGAAACACCTTTTCGAGAAAGTTTACGCATACTCGGAAACATGAATGAAAAGTTAGCCTATTCCGTCAAACAAGGCTCTTCTATCTCCAAAAAAAATCCCAAATCATGTAGTGAAATTGGTGTTCAATCTGATGAATTTTGTGTTCGTTATGGAGACACTTCAGTCGTTTGGTCTCCCAAACGGTACTTCAGTATTGATCTTATTGAAAATAAAACAGCTTCCATACGCTTACAAACATTGGAGGTTAGTAACTTTTTTAAAACAGCCCTCAATAATATTGGTAAAAACTATCGACTTGTCGAACAAGCAAACAGTCAAATTGGCGACTACCGAGTCGTTGGAGCCATTACAGGATACGATGTCATCTACCGTGATGGAAAAACGATGAACTTTACAGCCTATGGAGGTAATGGACGTGGCGAATACGACAGTGATAAAGAACAACAAAGTCATGTTGAATATGCTGAGATTACCTTAGATTTACTCATTTCACGATACTACCCACAAGGTCGTTGGATGTACGTTCCCAATGTCACAGCCTCCAACAAGCTTATCTTGAAAAAAGATGAAAGCAGTGGTGGTTTTAGTATTAGTATTATGGGTGCTGGTGTCTCTTTTAGAAAAAGTTTAAGCACAGGGAATCATTTACATTATGCAACCAGACTCTTGGCCGAAAAGTCTCTTTTAGAAGTCCTTTCAAAACTAGACGACTATGCCTATTGGGGTCTCTACCCTCAAAAACCTTTAACTGTCGGGGACAAAGTCTTAGTATCTTTAGAAAACAAAGAAACAGAAGGAACCATTATAGAAATTGGTAAACATAAAATAAAACTTGATATTAATGAAAAAAAGTACAATATTTTACGTAATCAAGTCTCTACTCTAGACCTCATTGTTAAGAAAGACAAAGTATGGGAAGAAAAAATAAAAACACTTTATAGTAAAAAGCCTTACCAAGCTAAAGTGAATATTGTTAAAGGTCTACTCTCTTGTATCTATGATGACATTCATCATAAAAGTAGTGAAAAAGCCATTAAAGAAAAAGT
>CACVAZ010000177.1 GCA_902727995.1 uncultured Sulfurovum sp. | reverse complement strand
TAGATTTACCTTATCATGAAATAGTTTTAGTAACTCCAAGTGATCACTTGATAAAAGATGAAAAAGAATACTCAAAAGTATTAACTCAAGCAAAAGAATTAGCTTTAGAAGATAACCTAGTAACTTTTGGTATTACTCCACAGTTTGCTGAAACTGGATTTGGTTATATAGAAGCAAATGGATTAGATGTTAAAGCATTCCATGAAAAGCCAAATAAAGAAAGAGCAGAAGAATATCTACAAGCTGGAAATTATTACTGGAATTCTGGAATGTTCTGCTTTAAAGCAGGAGTATTTTTAGATGAACTAAAAGTTTACTCTCCTAAAATATATGAAACTTCAAAGATAGCATATAAAAATGCTAAAAGTGATGGAATAGTTAGAATCACTCATGATGATATGAGTAATATTCCAGAAAATAGTATAGATTATGCTGTTATGGAAAAATCTAAAAAGGTAAAAGTAATACCTTCTAATATTTCATGGTCTGATGTCGGAAGCTTTGATGCACTTTATGAAGAATTACCAAAAGATAAAAATGGAAATACTATAAATGATAATCATGTATCAATAGACTCTAAAAATAATTTAATTTATGGAAATACAAGAAAAATAGCAACTATTGATGTAGAAGATCTTATCGTTGTTGATACTGGAGACGCACTTCTTATAAGTAAAAAAGGAAGTTCTCAAAAAGTTAAAGCAATTGTCGCAGAAGTAAAAAAGACCACAGAGTTACATAATATTCATTTAACAGGTCATAGACCTTGGGGGACATATACTGTTCTTGAAGATACTCCAGGATATAAAATAAAGCGTATAGAAGTAAAACCAGGTAAAAGGCTTAGTCTACAAAAGCATTATCATCGAAATGAACATTGGGTAGTAGTAAGTGGAACAGCAACTGTAACCGTTGGAGATAAAATAGAACTAATACGTCCAAATGAATCAACATATATAAAGATGGGTGAAATACATAGATTGGAAAACCAAGGAAAAATTTCAGTAGTACTTATTGAAGCACAAGTTGGTGAGTATACTGCTGAAGATGATATTGTTCGTATTGAAGATGATTTTAAAAGGTTTTAATTGATAAATAGTAATTTTAAAGTTAAAAGGTTAATTAAAAGAAACCATTTTGCAAAAGCAATAGCAATAGATAACAATAAAGAGAATCAAATCCTCTCTCTAGATACTCAGGCTTGGGCTTACTATAACTTAGGCATGTACAAAACGGTAGCAAACTTTTCAAGTGAGGGTCTAGAGTCTAATGGTTTATTTGCAAAAACTGTCTCTTTAGCTGCATGTGGTGAATTTGAAGATTCTAAAAAGGTGCTTGAAATTTTTATGGAAGGTGTAGGGTATAAAAAAGACTATGTTAAACTTGCTGATGCCTTAGCACCCTTTATGCCAAAATTGGCATTTTCAATTCTTTTGAATATATCTTCTTCTACAACACTCTATACTTCATTACTTTTAAATCTTGGAGAGTTTGAAAAAGCTCATGACTTTTTAAGCAAGGCAGTTTCTAACAAAGAATATAGAGAAAAACCAGAATTACTTTTGTATCTATCAAATTCTTTAAAAGATTTAGAAGCTAAAAAACAGTTAACATTAGTAAATAAATATTTACTCCATTTTAAAGTTCCTAAAATCGTTTTAAAAGAGAGAACTCAATCACTTAGTACATTAAATATAGAATGTGAAATTTCTAAGAAAACTACAGGCCCCTTAATTACAATCATAATGACTACGTACAAAACGGGAGATAGAGCTGATGTAGCGATAGAATCTATTTTAAAACAAAGCTATCAAAACATAGAGCTTATAGTAGTTGATGATGCAAGTGATGATGAGACACCATTAGTGGTAAAAGAGTGGATGAGAAGAGATAATAGAGTTAGACTAATTCAACTTAAGCGAAATGTTGGTACATACGTAGCTAAAAATATAGCACTAGTACAGGCAAAAGGGAAGTATATAACATGTCACGATTCTGATGATTGGTCACACCCTCTTAAAATAGAGCGACAAGTTCGTCCTCTTATAAGAAGTTGGTATTTAGTAGCGACTATTTCCTCATGGGTAAGACTATCGGATGATGGAACGTACTATGCACGACCAGTACACCCACTTATGAGACAAAACCCTTCTTCTTTGATGTTCAAAAAAGATATAGTACTTAAAAAAGCTGGTATTTGGGATTGTGTAAGAACGGGTGCAGATAGTGAGTATATAGCTCGTCTAAAACTTGTATTTGGTCGTAAAAAAATAAAGCGTATTAAAGAGCCACTTTCATTTGGAGCACATAGAAATGATTCTTTGATGACTGCTTCAGATACAGGTTATTCTTCTAAAGGAATGTCTCCCACTAGACTTGATTATTGGGAAGCTTGGGGAAATTGGCATATAAAAGAACTTAGAGCTGGAAGAAAACCATTTATCTCTACAGATTTATTGAGTAAAAGAAAATTTGATGCAGCTCCATCTATTATGGTTGATAGTATAAGTATTGAGACTGTATTAAACAATGTTTCTAAACAGCTTGATGATGAATAGCATTTAAAAATTTCACCCCCCCCTAAAAATCTAGCACCAATAACTAATTATTCCCCTAAAAAAGATTTAAAAAATCGGCTTTAAAATAATGAATTATTAGCCCTATTTTTCTAGGGTTTGCTCTGTAAAAGTGGGCATGAGAAAGCGTTAATTATTAACTTTTATCTAAGTAACATTGCTATAGAATGGTGAAATTAAAATGAGAAAGAAACGAAGTAGAGCCACAGAGTCGCAAAACCAACAACTCTACTTCTAACCTAGGCTGGTAAAATTTTATCAGCCCATCGGTTAAGTCTGCCTTTAATAGGGGCTGTTTTTTTCTTGTTTATGAAGAGATGTTGGTAACTGGACTCTTGAAAATTAA
>CACVAZ010000176.1 GCA_902727995.1 uncultured Sulfurovum sp. | reverse complement strand
GTGTTAGATGATGACATTGACAAAGCATTAGAAAAAGCGACACAAGCAAAAAATATTTTAAAAATTAAAGGGAGTAAGAAGATATGAGTAAAGCATTAGTGGGAATTATTATGGGGAGTGACTCAGACTTACCAGTTATGAGTGCTGCGATTGAGATATGTGAAGAATTTGGTGTTGCGTATGAAGTTGACATTGTATCAGCACATAGAACACCTGATAAACTCGTTGAGTATTCTAAAACAGCTGAAGAGCGAGGTTTAAAAGTTATTATTGCTGGTGCTGGTGGTGCTGCACATTTACCCGGGATGGTGGCTTCGTTAACACCTTTACCCATTATTGGCGTACCTGTTAGAAGTTCTGCATTAGATGGCATGGATTCATTACTTTCTATTGTACAAATGCCCGGTGGCGTTCCTGTTGCTACGGTAGCGATTAATGGGGCAAAAAATGCTGGGATTTTAGCAACACAAATCATTGCTATTTCGGATGCTTCTTTGAGAGAAAAAATTACTAAGTATAAAAACAGTATGGGTAAAGAAGTAGGAAAAAAATCAAAAAAATTAAAAAAAGTTGAGTATAAAAAGTACTTAAAAGAGATGGGAAAATAGTTTCTTAAATGACAAAGCTTTTAATTATACTAAAATACTAGTATCTTACACTAAAAAATGAGCCTTATAAAAAGACTTATTTTTTCTTAATTTCTTTATGAACAATTGTCGTTAAGCCAAGAAGCTTCCAGCCTTGAAATCCAGATCGGTAATAGTTTAATTTTTCTTTTGGATAGTTATATTTTAAGATACCTTCCATAAAGTGTGCTGACTGTTCACACCAAACACCATTACAGAAAATGGCTAACTCTTTTACCTTTGAAAAGTTCCATGTTCCATCATCATCAATGGTCATTCCTAAAAGTTTAAAAATTCTTTTTGCCTTTTCTTTACTGGCATTTTTCATGATGGGGAAGGGAATGTTAATAGAGGATGGAATCGTTTCTAATTCAAACCAACTTTTAAGACGTGCATCAATAATAATACCAGTATGATTTTTTACTTGATTTTGCATAAATTTTAAAATCTCTAACTCTTCAAAGTTATTAATTTTAGGGTCAATTTTAGTCGGTTGAATACAAAAAGGAGGACAAGGACGTGATGTTTTGGTATAGTCATCAGTTAGTCTATTATTGGTATCTTGAATTCTTTCTACTTTAACAGTTTTCCCCGAGTCAGTAGTATAGACATGTGAAATATCTTTTGTTATTTTTACAGTAACATTGGAATTTTCAGCTAAAAGAATGGCTGTAAGTAATGGTAATAAGAGTAGTTTTTTCATAGGGGTTCACCTTTTTTTGAATGGTCTTAGAGCTAAAAAGATTTAAATGTCCTCTAAACATTTAAATCTTTTATGAGAATTTTTTACTTTAGTTAGGAATACGTAGCTTTTGCCCAATATAAATACGGTCAGGTCGTGTTAGTTCTGGATTAGCTTGATATATTTTTTTGTACTCCATCACATTTCCATAAGCTCTTTGTGAAATTCTACCTAAGGTATCACCTTTGCGTACCACGATAATTCTCATTTCATTTTTACGAACATCAGCTTCACTTTTAAGTGCCTTTGTATAATTGTCAACTTTGTCTTCAGAAATTCCTTCTTGCATGACTGAATTAATTTGATTGGAGAGTTCACTAAGTGTGTCTTCCCCTGAAACATCTTGAACATTTACTTTATTGTAAACATCAACTTCTTCACTCTCATTGTTAACTTCCGTATTTTTACTAAGGTCTACTCCTTCTAACTCTTTAATTAAGTCTGCTGAAAGAGAGTCAACTTCAGAACCTGAAAGTTCATTCATAAGTGCAACATCTTTTTTTGTAGATTCTGAAGCCATTGAGCTGTCCAAGTTTTTTTGTTCTTTCATTTGTTCCATGACTTTTGCAACAACAGCTGCTATTTCTTCTGGAGACATTTTACCTTGTGTTTCTACTACTTTTGTTACTTCTGAAGTTACTGTAGACGCTACATTTTTAATGGGTTCAATGGGTTCAATTTGAGTAGTTACTAGAGGTTCTTCTTCTTTTTGACTTTTTATATTAATACTCGGTTCTAGTTCTTCTTGTACACTTTCAGGTAAAGAAGATTCTGCTGATACTTGTAGAGAGGTATCAATATCATCAGTAGTTGAATTGCTCATCATTTTATAGCCAAAATATCCTGCAGTGGCTAAAGCTAAAAGAAGAAGTAAAATGAAAATTTTGCCCATTATCCCACTTTCTTTGTCAGAGTTCCCTACCTCTGATCCCTCAACTTCTTGTCTATAATAATCATTATATTCTTCTTGGTTATATTCATCTTTATTTAACATTATTTCTCCTTTATTTATATTGCGTTAATTTATTTTGGAACAATGGTACTTAATCCTAAAATTTGCCAGTACTGAATCCCACCTCTATAATATAGCATTTTAGATTTTGGATAGCCTAGTTTAAGTAGGTTTTGCATGGCACGTACTCCTTGTTGACACCAAGGACCGTTATCAAAAATTAATAACTTATGTGCCGTACTAAAGTCCCAAACATTATTACTTTTTTTTACACTTAAAAGTCCAAATATTTTTTCTATATAGTTACTATTCCCTTTTGATGCTAAGATTGAAAAAGGAATATTTGTTGAACCTGGAATACTTCCTGCTTTATTCCATTTTGGCATTCGTGCATCTAGAAGTACACCTTTATTATGAGCAACTTCATTTTTTAGAAAATCAATCACATCGAGTTCACTAACAGTTTCAACTCCTGCAATGGGTTGAAAAGGTTGAATTGAAAATGGAGGAGCAGGTCTTGAAGTCTTTGAGTATGAATTTGTAACTTTATGTTTTGTGTCTTGTATTCTTTGAATACGTACAGGTTTACCATTAACATCGACATCTACATAAGGTAGTCCCTCTACGATGTTAACTTCCAAAGCACTTAATGGTAAAAATAATGATGATACAAGTACAAGCTTAGCAAGTAAAAACTTTTTGAGAATCATGAGCTAACTCCTCTTTTTGTGAATTGCGTTAAAATTTATTTTATCTTAATTTTTCTTAGTAAAATATGAACTTTTGTTAATACTTTAAATTATATTTGCTAGTATTATGTGAAAATATAGAAGATATAAGAGAGGATAATAATATGTTAAAGAATAGTATAGGATTGGGTGTTGCAGGAAATTTTGCACACCATTTAGAACAAGCAGGAGAATTAAAAGATTTTGAAAATGTTATGACTAAAGAGGCAAATGCCCCTAAAGGTATTTTCCCTTTTTATTTACCTCATTCGAATGATTTTTTAGGCTTATATCCTATTGGGGATGAAATTCTTGAGTTACCAAAGTATGAAGCCAATGCACAGGTTGAACCTGAGGTGGGTATTTTGTTTGACATTATTTATGATGCACGTTTTAAAGTGCTAGGCTTAGAAGCAAAAAAGTTTACGGCATTTAATGATTGTACCATTAGAAAAGAGGGGGTAAAAAAAATTTCTGAAAAAAAATCGTGGTCGGCTAACTCCAAAGGGATTGCAAAAGAGTGGATAGAAATAGACAAGTTTGAAGAAGGAGGAATAATGGATAGTTTTCATCTTTGCTCTTTTGTAAAACGCGAAGGGGTACTTCATGAATATGGCGTAGATGCCCCTCTTTTAGGATACAGTTACTTTTATAAAAAATTAGAAAATTGGTTGGTTGAAAAAATGAATGAGCAAAAAGATTTTGGACCTTTAGAGGACATTGCTGAACATTTAAAAGCTTGTGATTATCCTAAAGAAGCGTTTATCTCTATAGGAGCTACAGCTTATGCAGAATTCGGTGAAAAAAATTATCTGAAAAATAACGATGAAATCTATGTAGTAGTCTATGACAAAAGAAAAGGTTCAGCAGATATAAATACTGCTGAAAGTAAAATTATTTTACATCAAAAGGTAGTATAAGCTAAGGCTTTTATGCCTCTTCTTTTCTACTTTTAAACCAATCGGTAACTTTAGAGAACGCAGAGTCAAACTTTGAGGTATGAGGTTTGCTCTCTACGCCAAAAGTCTCTTGAAGTTTTTCTAAGAGTTCTTTTTGTTCATCGTTTAGTTTTTTAGGATAAACAATCTTTACTTGAGCAACCAGTTGACCTTTTCCTCCACCATGTACATCCTCTATTCCTTCATCTTTGAAAGCGAATTGTGCTTTATCTTTAGTTCCCACTTTTAACTCTAGCTCTAACTCACCATCAAGACAGGGGATGGTAATACTTTGACCCAAAACGGCTTGAGTAAAAAATACAGGTACTTCAATGTAAACATTTACACCATCACGAACAAAATGTTCATCTTGTTCAACATTAAAGGTTAAGTAGAGATCTCCTCTTTGTCCATTTTTAGCTTGATTTCCGTAACCTTGTGCACGTAAACGGTTTCCAGAATCAACACCTGCTGGAATTTTAATCGTCACGGTATCTGGTTCTTCATGATAACCTCTACCTGAACATGATCCACAAGATGAAGCAACTTTCTGACCCTCACCATGACATTTTGGACAAGGTTGTGCAAAGGACATAAATCCTTGTTTCATGACAACTTGTCCTTGCCCATTACAATAGTCACAAGTCTCTAGTTTACCACCTTCTGCACCTGTTCCATGACAATCGTCACAAGCTACTTTGTACTTGATATCAACTTTTTTCTCGCAACCAAAGACAGCTTCGTTGAATTTTAGAGGAAACTCAATTTCAAAGTCTAGGTTGTATTTTTGTCCTGGATCTCTTCTTTGTTGGCGACCACCACCAAATCCTCCACTAGCTCCACCAAACATAGAGTTAAACATGTCCATAATGTCGTCCATATTTTGACCTCCACCAAAGCCTCCACCCATACCACGACCTTCTAATCCTGCTTTTCCATATTGGTCATAGATAGAACGTTTTTCTGAGTCTTTCAGTACTTCGTAGGCTTCTGAAAGTGCTTTAAACTTCTCTTCTGCTTCTTTGTCATCAGGATTACGGTCTGGATGATACTTCATGGCAAGTTTACGGTATGACTTTTTAAGTTCAGAACCATTACAAGTTCTGCTTACCTCTAAAATTTCATAGTAGTCTATTTCTGTCATTAATTACTCCATAGTATTAGTTATAAATTATTGGGCGAATTCTACCATATTTTAGCTATAATCTTCAGTCAATATAATGATTTAAAATAGGAGCTATTTCATGGTGAAACATATTGTAATGTTAGATTTAAAAGAGACAAATAAAAAAGAGAATTTAATAAAATTAAAAATGATGCTTGAATCTTTACTTGAAAGCATTTCAACGCTTAAAGGTATGGAAGTAGGTATTAACTTTTCAACAGAAGAACGTGCGATGGATTTAAGTCTTTATGCTACTTTTGAAGATCAAGTAGGTCTAGAAGCCTATGCTATTCATCCAGCCCATTTGGAAGTAGTTCAATTTATTAAATCTGTAGCGACCATCTCTAAAGTTTCAGACTATACCCTTTAGTCATGAAAAAATATAAGATTGAAGCTTTTGAGAACTTAGTATCAGCCTTTCAAGCGTTACCGAGTATTGGTAAAAAGTCTGCCATTCGTATGGCATACAACATTGTCATGGAAGACAGTTTTTCAGGTATGAAGTTAGCCCATGCCATTGAAGAGGGTGTGAATAATATTCAACGTTGTAAAAAATGTCATAATATGAGTGAAGATGAGCTTTGTTTTATCTGTTCAGATGAGTTTCGAGACAGTTCAACTTTATGTATTGTTCAAAGTGCAAAAGACATTCTAAGCATTGAAGAGAGTGCTCAATACAAAGGTATTTATTATATTATCACCCAGTTAACAGACTTAGATGAATATCATTTACGTGAGGTAGTCAAAGGGGTTGAGGAAGTTATTTTTGCTTTTCCACCATCCTTGGCTACTGATACGATGATACTTTATATTGAAGATAAATTAGCTAACAAAGAGATAAAATTTACAAAAATTGCACAAGGGGTACCAACAGGGGTAGATCTTGACAATGTAGATATACTCTCACTAACAAGAGCGATGGAATCGCGTATAAAAATTTAGGAAAGATAGATGAAAAATTTAATTTTAATTATGAACGCCATTGTGCTTATGTTGACCTTGTCAATAATCATTTTACCAAACCTATGGATGATTTCAGTTGTAGGAGGAGAAGAGGGATTAAAAGGGATTGCTTTTCCTGTCATTTGGACTATTTATGTTATTTCAGTTTTTGTAACAGCTGGGTTTACTTTTTCTTGGTTGGTTAAGAGTGGACAATAAGTGCAGAAAATAATATGGGGCATTGCTAAACCCCTGTTAATGCTCTATGTGATTGGTGGAATTTTACTGTTTGTTTTGCAACGTGATTTACTCTATAAACCTTCAGCTAAAACCGAGCATGAATACAAAGAAGAGATTATTAAGTCAGAGGGAGAAGAACTTCGTTTAATTGTTTTAAATGAAGGAAAAGAAAAAGCAATCATCTATTTTGGAGGCAACAGTGAATCAGTTATCTCCTCAGCCAAAAAACGTGAAGAATCATTTGCTGATTTTACTGTTTACTTAGTCAACTACCGAGGTTTTGGTGGAAGCACTGGTAAAGCAACACAAACAGCACTCTATGCTGATGCCTTAGTGCAATATGATGCTGTAAAAGCGAAACATAAAGAAGTCTACCTCATGGGAAGAAGTTTAGGCTCAGGTGTTTCTACCTATGTCGCATCAAAAAGAGATGTTCCAAAAATAGCCCTCATCACCCCATACGATTCAGTAGTCAACGTAGCTCAATCCAAATACCCAATGTACCCCATAGACCTCATTTTAAAAGACAAGTTTGACAGTGTTCAAAACCTCTCTACGGTAAAAAATACAAAAGTATTAATTGTCATGGCAGAAGGTGATGAGATAATCCCCAATGAACATAGCTATGCTTTAGCCGACTCGATTGCTAAAGAGAATGTCCAAGTTGAGGTTATTAAAGGTCAGTCGCATAATAGTATTTCTCATGCTGAGGGTTATTTTGGGGTTTTGAATGGGTTTTTTGGAAGTTAGAATTTAAACTCTTATGTTATAATAAATGTAATAGCAGTATATAGAAAGGAGAAACAATGCAAAGTGTTAAAATCGAAAATATAGAAATTCCAATGACAAAAGAGTTACAAGATTTTTTTGCGTATAAGTATGAAAATAAAGCAACAAAACTAGTAGATGAGTTTCTTCTTTATCTTCATACAAAAAAAGAAGCTCATGAAGTAAATAGAGCTTTAGAAGAAGTTCAGCAAGGAAAAACAAACGATATTGGAAAATTGTTTGATGACCTTTAAGACCACAGAACTTTTTGATAAACAAGCTAAGAAATTAAGTAAAAAATATAAAAACTTAAAAAATGATTTAAAGTTACTTATTGGTGACTTTGAATCTCTTCATCAATCTTCTACAAGCATTCAAAAAAACTTATATAAAATTCGATTGGCAAACTCTAATAAAAACAAAGGTAAAAGTGCTGGTTATCGTATTTATTACTATGTTAAAGTTGAAGAGACTACATACCTTTTGACTATTTATGACAAATCTGATGTTGAGATTATAGATGAAGATTTGTTGATTGAACTAATTGAAAACCTGTAGGGTGAGTTATATTTACCGTTAGTAAAAGCTTGAATCAAAGAGAAGTTTCACCGAAAGGCTTATACCTTTAAAGTTTTCTAATCATGACACAAATAGTTTTTTACATTGACATAAAACCTACTCATTTAAGCCAAAATAGCTATTATGACCATAAAGGAGTTTTAATGAAAGCTGTAACAGCACCAGAAATAAAACAGAATAGTAATTGGATAGATGATACTTTTGCTTCTATGTCAGAAGAAGAATCAAAAGACTTACTAGAGATAATTAAAAATAGAAAAGAGTTATTTGGTGGTTCTCTTTCTAAATATGCAAATAAATCATTAATTAAAAATGAAGATAGAGGATGGAAGCAACATATAGAAGAAAAGCATAAAGTATGATTTTGATATAATCAGTAAAAGAGCAAATAAAAAGGAGTTTTCATGCAGTTAAACATTCATATAGATGACAGACATCTTCAAAATCAAATTACAGAATATATGTCTAGTAAGCATATACAAGCCAATGATTTTATGGTAGAGCTTCTTGAACATTTTTTTCATAAAGAAGGTACTGTTTTAAAGTATAAAACAAAAGAAGCGAATGAAGTGGCTAAAGTTATTGATTTTGATTTAGAAAGTGAATCAAGTCATAAACTATTTGAAGATGTAGAGGATGTCGCTAGTTATTCTAAAGAGCTGAGAAAAAATGCTTGGAAGTAAGAAAGTTTTTGTAGATACTTGTGTTGTTATTGAGTTTTTAAAAGAGAATTTAGAATTAAATAAATCAAACTGCTATATCAGTCATATTGTACTTATGGAGTTGTATATAGGAGCTAAGAATAAGCAAGACTTACGAGAGATAAAGGTTAAACTTCAAGGTTTTAAACTTTTGGAGACAAATCAAGAAGTTATTGATTTGTCTACTCAAATAATAGAACATTTTTCACTTTCTCATAATGCTAAAATTCAAGATGCTATTATTGCTTCAACTTGCTTAATTCATAAGCTTCCTATCGCTACTTATAATATTAAAGACTTTAAGTATATTCCTAATTTAGAGATAGTTGGAAACTTTCTACATTGACATAAAATTTTATTTACATTATAATATATGAAAACATATATGAAAGGTTTGTCATGCAACAAATTTCTATTTCAGATATACAACGAAATTTACATAAATTAGATGGTTTTGATATTGTGGAGATAATTGATAAAAAACGAAATCAGGTTAAAGGTTATTTTATCGATAATAAATATGCTGGTTTTGTACAAGAGTTGGTTGAAGCTCAGATAAAGATAGAAAAAAAAGACACTTCTTTAGGTGGTTCACTTCATAAGTACGCAAACCCTTCTTTAATAGAAACAGAAGATAAAGGCTGGAAAGAACATATAGCAGAGAAGCATAAAATATGATACTGTTAGATGCAAATTATATTTTACGTTACTTGATACGTGATAATGAAGAGATGTATTTGATAGCTGAAAAAACTATTTTAGAAAATGCTTGTATGGTACTAAATGAAGTTGTTGCAGAAGTAGTTTATGTTTTGGAAAAAGTATATAAAGTTCCAAAAGATGAATTGGTAGATGTTGTTATTGCTTTTTTAGTTCAAGGTAACATCTCTATGACTACAAAGAAATCAGATGTTATACAGGCATTGAAATATTATACAGAGAAAAATATTGATTTTGTAGATGGGTATTTATGTGCTTTAAAAGATGAGTATGAGATTAAGA
Source organism: uncultured Sulfurovum sp. (assembly GCA_902727995.1). Lineage (GTDB taxonomy): Bacteria > Campylobacterota > Campylobacteria > Campylobacterales > Sulfurovaceae > UBA1140. Next base: position 5,461 of record CACVAZ010000176.1, on the reverse strand, counting down.
CATTTGATAAGAAGTTGTTGAAGTGTTGTGGGTAGTTATCGAACGATAAAAGAGTAGTTAAACAGAATTAGATTACAATTAAAAAAGGTAGAATTATGGGCTTGTCATTATCAGCAGAACAAAAAAGATTAACAGAACTTTTTGCAAAAACAAATACATATCTTATTCCATCATATCAAAGACCATACTCTTGGTCAGAAAAAGAGTGTTTGGATCTTTGGGATGATTTAATATTTATTTTTAATCATGAAGATAGTGAAGAATACTTTTTAGGGAACATTGTTTTAGCAAAAAGTGCTAAAAATGATGTGGTAGAGGTTATAGATGGACAACAAAGATTAATTACATTAACGTTGTTTTTAAAGGTTCTTTCTTTATTTGATGGAGAGAATGCTTATTTAGAAGAAGCTATTTGGAATAAAGATAGAAGAGATAAAAGTAAAAAAACACCCAGATTAAGAACAATGGTGTTTGAAGATGGTGATAATGAGAATTTTGAAAAAGTTTTAGTTTATACAGAAGAAGAAATTATAAATATTAATATAAAAAAATCAAATCTTTTTGAACAAAATTTAAAATTTTTTTATGATAAACTTAATGATAATGAAGAAATAGAGAAGAGTAAAATTGCAGATTTTTCAGATTTTTTATTAGAGAGGGTTTATATCTTACCTATTCAATCAGAAGATATTGATGAGGAAAAAGCAAGAGAAAAAGCTTTAATAATTTTTGAAACTATTAATAATCGTGGTCTTGATTTATCCGATGCTGATATATTTAAAGCTCAATTATATAATTCTGCTTCAAATAAAAAAGAGAGTGAAGAATTTATTGAGAGATGGAAGGACTTGGTTAGTTTAGCCAAAAACAATGATTATTCACTTGTTGATGTATTTAGAATATATAGTCATGTCCTTAGAGGTAAGAATGGAGATAAAGGAAATGAAATTGGATTAAGAGCTTTTTTTGCACAAGATAAAAAAGGTTATATTTCATTACGTAAACGTGATTACAATGAAATTTTAGATGACTTAAATAAAATTTTATTGATTATAGAATTATTTAATAAGTGTATTAAGAATGAATGGAAAGTTGATGAAGAGTTTTATTCATTATCTAAATGGTTTCAAGTGATAGATGAATATACTAATAATTATCCTAAATATATTGTTTTTATTTATTTATTTATTAATTCTAGTATAAATAAAGAGGACAATCTAACTTTAGGTAAAGAAAAAATGAAGGAATTGCTTCTTTTGTCTCAGAATATTATTAAGTATGTATATCAATATACATCTGCTATGAAAATTAGATTTGTGATTTTTGAAATGATTGTTAAAGTAGCAAAGTCTGAGTTTATAGACTTCTCTAAACTAGTAGAGAAAAAAAATAAAAATACTGTGGCTGAATTTGGTTCTAGGGATGGTAGAAAAAAAGGCTTCTCTCTTTTATCTCTTTATCTTAATCGAGAGCAAGAGGTTGTATACCCTTATTATTTTAATAAACTTATTAGTAGTATCACGATAAAGAATAGATTAAATAATACATGGGAGAAGGCAGACTATGAAATATATTCTAATTCTATTGGTAATTTACTTGTTACAGATGATAAAAGAAAAAACCAAGTATTAATACAAAGAATAGAACCTTATAGTAAGAGTAAAATCAAAGATTTAGAAAAATTATCTACTCAATTATCTAATTTTAACTATGAAGATTTTAAAGAGAGAGAAGATGATAAAATTGATAGACTAGTATCATTTTTCTCTAAGGATACTTTATGGTAAAAATATCAAAAGTTGATATTAAAAACTTTAAATTTTATATTAATGAATCTATAGATATATTAGATAAGAATTTATTGGTTTATGGAGAGAATGGAGTAGGGAAAAGTTCATTATATTTATCCTTATATAATCTATTTTATGGAGTTTTTGATAGTACTGTCTTGGATAATATTGAACAGTTTAAGAATAGAAATATAGAGAATGAAGAAGTTGAACTTCTTGTTAAACTTTCAAGCAATCAGTATATTAAGATTATTAATACAACAATTACTCATGATATTATACTCAATAAGAAGAATATTTATTTTTTAGATTATAGATTTTTGGAAAACTTTATAGAGTATAATGATTTTTTTATGACTTTAAATAAAACAAAAAATAGCTTTTTACTTTTTGATGATATTTTCTCAACTATTGTTCAAATTGAAGAAGAAATTTCTGATAATGTAACAAATGATCATTATCAATTACTTATTGATAGAAGAATTGAATTAGATAATAATATTAAAAGCTTATTGAATGCAATAGAGAACAAAACGAATTCTATTATTCGTAGTTTGAAAGAGAAATTTTCTATTAGTTTTGATTATGAAGAGTCTGCACTTGATCGAGATGCTCTTGTTGTTAAATTCTATAAACCAAGAATTTATATAAAACTAGATGGTGAACATGATTTTAGGTCACATTTTAATGAATCAAAAATTAAGATACTATCTCTTTCTCTTGTTTTTGCTATTATTAAATTAAATAGAGAGAATAATATTCTAGAAAATGATGATAGTTTAAAACTTTTAGTATTAGATGACTTTTTATCGAGTTTAGATATGGGTAATAGATTATATATTATGGAATATATTTTTAATAATTTTGAAGATTATCAAAAAATAGTTTTGACTCATAATTCACTTTTCTTTAATGTTATTAAAAGGCTTGTTCATGTGCATGGACAAGTTAATAATTGGGAATATAAAAATATTTATCAAAGTTTAAACGAAAATGGTATGTATGAGCCAAAGTTTATTACTAGAAATGATAATTATTTAGTACGAGCTAATGACCTCTTTAATGAGTTAGAGTTTGAGGCTTGTGGTAACTTTCTAAGAAAAGAGATAGAGAGAATTATTACACAAGCTCAGTTTCTATTTCAAACAGGTAAAGAGGAAAAGCTTGAGAATGCTATTGTGAATATTCGAAAGATGAATAATCATTATATTAATCCTAATAATCTTTTAAAAAATATTAATGAACTACTGAGTTCTTTTAAAGAAACTTACTTAACGAATGAAGGAATGCCTGTTAATGTAAAGTTAGATATATTAATTAGTAAATTAGAGCAATTATTTGAAAATCAAGATATTAATTCTGTAAGATTAAATGAAATTTTAAGAAATATAAGTTTTTATCAAACTATTTTAAATCAAGCATCTCATCATGAAGAAGATGTAGAAATCTTTCAGAAAGAATATAGAGAAGCAATATCTGATGTTGAAAAGCTTAAAGATATTTTTGATGAGTTTAATAATTTACAATCTCAACAGTAGGCTGTTAAATTATGAGCTACCACATCGACACCCTAACCAAAAAAACAGGCTTCCTAACAGCCGTACTAGCAATAGTGTTAGCTTTACTAATAGGCTACGACGCAATGATGCGTTATCTGTTTTCAGCAGGGTCTATTGCCATTCAAGAGTTACAGTGGCATGTTTTTGATATTGTCTTTCTTTTTGGACTCTCTTATGCTTTGAAACATGACAAGCATGTGCGTGTGGATATCTTTTTTGCTACTTACTCCTCACAGACCAAAGCAATGGTGCAAATTTTTTCGATGTTGTTTTTACTCATTCCTTTTGCCTTGCATTTTTTACATGGCTCTTATGACATGATGGTGCAGTCTTTTGTGCAAGATGAGGTATCTTCAGATCCGGGTGGGTTGGGGTATCGTTTTCTTATAAAAGGGGTGCTTTTTGTTGCTTTCTTACTTTTAGTTTTACAAGCCATTTCAGAGATTATTAAAGCTTATGCTAAATTGGACTCTAAGAGAAATCTTTTGGTGGGATTTATCGCTATTGGTTTGTTTTTAGCATTCTCAGCACTGGACATGGCTTTTTGGATTGACCCTTTATGGTTGATGTTTTTGTTGACGCTTTTCTTACTTATGTCAGGGTTTCAAGTTGCGTTTGTCTTTGCTGGGGTGGCACTTTTTTTCTCGTTGATTACGGATGAGTTAGGTACACATGTCTTGGACATGTTGCCTTACCGTGTGTATGGAATTATGGGGAATGTGACGTTGATGTCGGTTCCTTTGTTTATTTTGATGGGACTCATTTTAGAAAAGTCTAAAATGGCTGAAAACCTTTTACTCTCTATGGGGAAACTCTTTGGAGGACTGCGTGGTGGTTTGGCTATTTCTGTGGTAGTGGTTGGGGCAATATTGGCTGCGAGTACAGGGATTGTTGGGGCATCGGTGGTGATGATGTCTTTGATTGCTTTGCCATTGATGTTAAAACATAACTATTCACCTCAACTGGCGACAGGGTCTATTGCAGCTTCTGGGACTTTGGGGCAGATTATTCCTCCTTCGATTGTGTTAATTATTTTGGGTGATCAGATGCATTTGTCGGTGGGAGATTTGTTTAAAGCAGCTGTGGTTCCAGGGATGATTTTGATTGCGTTGTATATTGTATACATACTTATTTATGCTTATTTTAACAAAGAGGTTGCACCAGCCATTCCTAATGATGAACCTTATAAAGAAGTTTTGAAGGGAGCATTGAAAGTTATTATTCCTCCATTATTATTGATTGTGGCTGTATTAGGTTCAATCTTTGCTGGGGTTGCTTCACCTACGGAGTCGGCAGCCATTGGTGTTTTGGGTGCTTTACTTTTGGCTTTTTTAAATGGACAGTTTTCTCTTGAATTAATGCGTTATGCCTCCATAGAAGCTGTGAAGTTAACGTCGATGATATTTATGATACTTATTGGGGCAACGGCTTTTTCATTGGTTTTTAACGAACTCGGTGGAGACAGTATGGCAATGGAGTTTTTTCAAGAGGAAATAGGGGATAAATGGATGTTTATTTTGATTGCGATGGCTGTTATCTTTTTCTTAGGGTTTTTTATTGACTTTATAGAGATAGCCTTTGTGGTTGTGCCTATTTTAGTGCCAATTGCTAAGGCTTTTGGGATTGATCCTATTTGGTTTGCTGTGTTGATTGCCTTAAATTTACAAGCTTCATTTCTGACTCCACCATTTGGTTTTGCCTTGTTCTACTTGAAAGGGGCTGCTGGAAACTTGGTCACAACGATGCAGATTTACAAAGGGGTACTGCCTTTTATTGGTTTACAGCTTTTAGCCTTGTTAATTATAGTATTATTTCCAGATTTAATTTATTTGTTTGGAAAGTAAGTGAGGTAAAACATGGAAGAAAATATTAAAATAGAATTGAAACAAGATAAGATAGACAGCTTAAGAGCGTATGCTGAGTTGTTAAATAAAGACATTAACACCATGTTGGATGAAGCGTTAGAACGTTACTTTAAAGTAGAGAAAGAGCGACTCATAGAGAAGGAAGAGAGTGCTACTAACCTTGACTATGATGAGTTTTGGGATGGGGTAGATATTGCTGATTAATTGTCTGTAATTTTTGTAAATAATTCAGTGGCTTCTTCCAGAT
>CACVAZ010000175.1 GCA_902727995.1 uncultured Sulfurovum sp. | reverse complement strand
TTTGAGTTAGTTGTTTGGCTTAAAAAGGTAACTCTTCATTAGTCACATAACTCTGACCTAATTGTGTGTAGTACTCCACCACACGCAGGTCTACTTTAATCATGTTTTGTAAATAGCCCATTAGGTTTCCACGGTTGAAGTCTAAGCGTAGGTTTTTAGGGTTGATAGCTCTGGAGATTGCCACATAAAATTGACTTGGAGCAAAAATGTTGTCGACGTTACAGATGAGGTTGTTGATGCTCATTCCTTGGCTTTTGTGAATAGTGACAGCGTAGGCGAGTTTGAGGGGAAACTGTGAGAGGGTAGCCACTTTGATGGACTCTACTTTTCCTTTCTCATCACTTTTCATCTCTAGCAAGTCAAAGTCATGACGTTCCACACGTACAAAAATCTCTTCTTTTTCAACAATGATGTACTCTTCTTCCATTTTATGCACAATGCCTCGTTCACCATTGGCGTATTTTCCCCATTTATTAATGGTGAAGAGTACGGGAACCCCAACTTTTAAAGTGAGTTGCTCTTCTACAGGAAGCATGTTTTTCCAAGAGGCTAAACGCTTTTCATGTACTCTTCCTTGATGCTCTTCAAAAGTGGCAAAAAGGAGATGCTCTTGGGCTTCGATGGCTGCGAGTCGGTTTTTGTTGGTAGAGTTTACTTCGGCATTGCGTCCAAAGAGTAGGGTTGGGTTTTCATCTTCGATGTGGCTGTTAGCAAGTCGCATCATGTAGTTCATGACTTCTTGGTCGCATTGTCCCACACGTACTTTGTGCAGTATGTGGGTAAACTCAGCATCGCTGGTACGTTTCATTTCGGTGAGTTCAATGACAATGGGGGCAAAACTCTTCCAAGCGTCAGACTCAAAGGCATAGAGTTTTTCACCAAAAAGGTCGTTGTTGTTTTGTCCAAACTTTTGTACAGGAGGAAGCTGAAAGAAGTCGCCCACAAAAAGGAGTTTTCCTAAGTAGCCCATGGAGCTTAAACGGTAGCTTATCATCTCCATCATGTTGGAAGAGACCATAGAGATTTCATCTATGATGATGAGATCTGTGGCTTTGAGGATTTTTTTGAGTTCTGAGAGTCTTGAGCGTGAACGTTTGTCATTTTGGTCTAGCTCTTCAAAGTTGTTGGAGATACCAAAAACAAAAAAACTGTGAATGGTAAAGCCCCCAATGTTGACAGCAGAGACACCCGTCGAACCCAGTGCAACGATTTGCTCATCGGTTTGGCTACGGTAAAGACGGATAATCTCTGTGGTGGTATAACTCTTACCTACACCAGCACCACCAGTTAAAAAGACATTGTTCTCTTTTAAATGGTGCAAAACTAAGTTAACATCACTCACGGTTTACCTTCTATTTTAGATTCTTGCTATTATAGCTAATTAGAGTAATTGAAGATAAAAAGTATTACAATTGGCATAAAAACTATGTAAAAAGGATAAATATAAAAACTAGATTTCAAAATTTTTTTAATTATTATGGTTATTTAGAATTGGAACAAGCACTTGAATTGTTTGCCGTCTTTGGGGGAGTTGAAGAGGCTATTGAATTGGATTTTTTTGATGATTTAGATTCTATTATCCGTTTTAATTTTGTAGAGAAGTATAAAGTTTTAAATGGATTGATTTCACCATCTTATTTAATAGATGAGCCTTATCGTTATTTATTGGTCTCTATTGCTAGAGGAGATGGACGTTTATCAAATGTTTTTAGAAAGGCAAAAGTGGGTGAGGCATTGGGACTAAGACTCCTTAATGAGTTGGTAGAACTTGACATTGTAGAACTTGAAGACTCTCGTGAACCTGCTTTAAAAAAATATCCCAATCAAAAACTAGAAAAGTCCTTACGTTCTTATAAGATAGAACCGAAAGTTCGGTTTAAAAAACCTTTTCATCGTTTTTGGTTTGGATTTGTTGAGCCTTATCATAAGGATTTAAATAGAGGAGATTCAAAACGTTTTTATGAAAATTTTGATCAGCACTTTTCACGTTTACACTCCTTTGTTTTTGAACAACTTTCACAAGAATTATTGAATACTTATTATCATAATCAACTTATTCTTAATGGTAACTACTGGGATAAGCATTCGGAATTTGACATTTGGGCTACACATCAAGATGGTCGAAAAATACTGGGTGAATGCAAATACACAAACAGACATGTTTGTAAAAGTGAGCTAACAAAATTAAGACAAAAAGCTGAGACTTCAGATCTTAAGGTAGATATATTTGCCCTTTTTTCTAAAAATGGCTTTTCTAATGAGTTAAAAAATTATAAAATTAAAGATTTACTTTTGTTTGAATTAAAGGACTTTAGGAAGTTACTAGCTATTTAGCTTATGCTATACTTTCAAAAATTAATTTAAAAGAATATAAATGCATGAAATAATAAATTTTGTAGTGAATATAGCACGTGAATTTGGGTACTTAGGTATTTTTGTGATGATGTTTTTGGAAAGTACTTTTTTCCCTTTTCCCTCTGAAGTAGCTATGATACCTGCTGGGTATTTAGCCGTTAAAGGTGAAATGAGTTTAATTTTGGCTATTTTGGTAGGGACAGCTGGTTCTTTACTTGGGGCTTTGTTTAACTACTTTCTAGCACGTAAATATGGACGAGCAGGGGTTTTAAAGTTTGGAAAATATTTCTTTTTCAATGAAGAAAAACTGCTGAAAATGGAGAAGTTTTTTGTAGATCATGGATCATTTTCTACTTTTGTCGCAAGGCTAATTCCTGGTGTTCGCCAGTTAGTTTCTCTTCCAGCTGGGCTTTCAAAAATGCCTTTAGGAAAGTTTAGTCTACACACAACTTTAGGTGCTGGACTTTGGGTAACGGTTTTAGCATTATTAGGTTATTTTATTGGTGAAAATGAAGCATTAATTAAAGAATATCTTCATCAGATTGTTCTAGCAACACTGGGGATTATTGTTTTAGCGAGTATGGTTTATGTTTATTTGAATAAAAGAGCAAAAAAGATATAATAAATAAAAATGGAATGATAATATATGAAAGAATTCTTAAAAAAAGCAAAAGCTTGTACACAAACCATTGCTACTTTAGATGGAAAAACAAAAAATAGAATATTAAATGAAATGGCAAATGCTTTGGTTGCTAGTACAACAATGATAGTTGCTGAAAATGTAAAAGACATGGAGGTAGGAAAAAAGTTAAATCTTGAGGCTTCTTTGTTAGATAGATTACTTTTAGATGAGCAGAGGGTAGCTGATATGGCACAATCATTACGTGAGATTTCAGCACTTAAAGAACCTGTGGGAAGAGTTCTTGAGGGTTGGGTTAATGATGATAATTTACGTATTGAAAAAGTTTCTGTACCCATTGGGGTTGTGGGGGTCATTTATGAGTCTCGTCCTAATGTCACTTCTGATGTTGCTGGACTCTGTTTTAAAAGTGGAAATGTTGCCATTTTAAAAGGAGGTAAAGAGGCTGAGTATTCAAATCAGATTATTGCAAAAACTTTACAAGAAGTATTGCTAAAAAATGCTTTGCCTAAAGAGATGATTTCTTTGCTTCCTGATGCTTCACGTGAAGGTGTTGCTAAACTCATAAAAGAAGATGAATACGTTGATTTGATTGTTCCTCGTGGGGGGGAAGCACTCATTAAATATATCTCTTCAAACTCTTCTGTACCTGTGGTTAAACATGATAAGGGGCTTTGTCATACCTATATTCATAAAGATGCAAGTCCAACGAAAGCTTTGAACATTGCTATTAATGCGAAATGTCAACGCCCAGGTGTTTGTAATTCTATGGAGACTTTAATCATAGATGAAGCCATCGCAAAAGGATTATTACCAAGTTTATACAAAGCTTTTGTGGATGCTGGAACAAAGTTAAAAGGTTGTGAGATGACCAGAAAATATGTTTTTATCGCTCCTGCGAGTGATGAAGATTATAATACAGAATATTTATCTAATGAACTCAATATTAAAGTTGTAACAGGAATAGAAGAAGCCATGGCACACATCGTAAAATATGGTTCAGGACATTCTGAAGCCATTATTACTGAAAATTATTCTGCTTCTGAGAAGTTTATGAATACCATTGATGCTGCTTGTGTTTATGTAAATGCGAGTACACGCTTTACAGATGGTGGTTCTTTTGGTTTTGGAGCAGAAGTAGGGATTTCAACTAATAAATTACATGCTAGAGGACCCATGGGCGTGAATGAATTGACGACCTATAAGTTCAAAATTTATGGAAATGGTCAAACACGTTAGAAACAGTTTTTTAAAAAAAGATTCAGTATGAAATTTAAAATGAGTAAATATCTGTTAACGATACTTCTTTTAACAGATTTTCTTCTTGCTAAAAAAGCTGATTCTGTTTTAACTCCTATTATTTTTGAAGGTAATCGCGTTATTAGTACTTCTAATCTTGAAGATGTCATTGGTGTTGAGAAACCTCCATTTTATGCATTTTGGCAAGATGATATTCATAAAGTTGACATTAAATTACGTAAAAGATTGGATGAAACATTTCAACTTTTTTATAAAAATGAAGGTTTTTATGAAGCTAATGTTTCAAATAAATTTGTAGACAAAGGCATAAAAGTCTCCATTGAAGAAAATCGTCCAATTATTATTCGTGAAATAATCTTAAAAAGTGATCTTGATATTAGCGAAGAGGTTACGCTTCTTAAAGGCAGTCGTTTTAGGGCAAAAGAGTTTACTGAAATGAAACAAAAGATCAAGAAAAAACTTCTCTCTAAGGGGTATTGTAGTCCACAGCTTACAACCAAGGCCTATTTAACGCTTGAAGAGTATTCTGCCATCATAAACATAGACTTAGCAAAAAGGAAGCTTTGTCATTTTGGTAAAGTGTCCATAGAAACCAATTCCTCTACTATGGATAATGATATTATTCTTTCACGTTTACATTTTGAAGAAGGGGATGTTTTTGATATTGGTAAAATTCAAGAATCTTATGACTCGCTCTATGCTTTGGAAAGTTTTGATCAGTTGAGTTTAGATCATAGTAGAAAATTTTACAATGTAAAACCAGTGAATATAAAATATAAAGAGAGTAAAAAAAATATTCATACTCGAATGGGTTTAGGATATGCCACGGATCTCAAAGTACAAGCTAAGCTTTATGCTGAACATAAGAATTTTCATGGAAATGGAAAAAAAATTCTTATAGATGGACTTTATTCAAGTATTCAAAAAATTGTGGAGACAAGATTTTTTGTACCTTATGTTTTTTCTTTTGGTGATTATCATTTAGACTTTCAAAACTCTTTGGGTTATGCTGAAGAGAAAGATATTCACCCTTTTGATGAAAGAGTGCTTTATAATAAAGTTTACCTTTCTCATGCTAGTTCTCAATGGTACAATAGTTTAGGGATAGGATTTGAGCAAATTGACACCTTACATGCCACAACAGCCAATGAACGAAATTTTTTAATTTATCCTTTTATGAGGTTGGTTTATGATAAACGAGATTCTAAATTAAATCCTAAAAATGGATTGTACTTTTCACATGAAATGGAATATGGACTTTCTTACTCTTCTAACAATACTTCGTATTTAAAATATATTGAAGAGTTACGATTGATTTATACCCCAATGTATGATATTACTTTATCTTCTGTAGGAAGAATTGGCTCTATTGAAGTCTTTAATAATAATTTACCTGAATCAAAAAAGTTTTTTGCTGGGGGTGCTTTTTCAAATAGAGCTTATGGTTATGATAAGATAGGGATTACAGAGTCTGCTATTGCTGATGCCCAACTTGGTGGTTTTACGATGGCAAATTTAAGTGTTGAAGCCAATTTCCCTCTTTATAAAAATTTTAGAGGAGCTATTTTTACGGACAATACTATGATATCTGATAACCAAGGTATTTGGGAATTTTCTAATAAAGTACTCACTTCAGCTGGCATAGGGTTTCGCTATTTAACCCCCATTGGACCTTTTAAAATTGATATGGGTGCTAATATATATGATGTAAAAGAAAGAGCTTTTCACTTTCAAGTGGGTCAGTCTTTTTGATACGGTTTATTTATTGGCTTTTAGCTTTGATGGAAGTGTGTTTGATTTTAGCCGTATTACTACTGTTTATCATCACGGACTCTAGAACCATTAAATATATTGCCCAAACATCACTGGATTCTTCAGGATTAAATTATGAGAATATTGAGGGTAATCTTTTTGATGGTTTAGAGATTCAACAACTTTCTTATAAAAATAAGCCTCTATTTGCATCAGCACTTATTCATTGGAATCCTTTGACCCTTTTTTATGACAAAATTACGATTACAAAGCTTGATGCAAAGGGCATTGAGGTTGATAATATCATAACAATGCTCAATAACATCCAGTCAAAAGAATCAGATAAAATAGGGGCTTTAGATTTTACCATAACCTTAAATGATACACATTTTGACATTAACCCCTATGTTTATAAAAAGGTAAAGTTCTCTTCTTTTGTGTTTGAAACAGGAAAAATAGACATTGATAAAAATTTAAGTGTTAATGCCAAGACCCTTTATTTGAAATTTGATTCTGATATCGTGAATGTAAAAATGAAGGGAACAATAAAAGAGAACAATTTATTGATTGATACCGTCAATTTAAAAAACATTTCGACCAAAGAGATAACAAAATTAATCCATCAATTAAAAAGCAATAACAAAAAAGCAAAAACAACGCAAAAAACAGAGAATAACCTAGGCTTAGTAAAAGAGATAAAGATCAAACATATTTTTGGAAGCATGAAACCTGTTCAGTATGGTCATGTAAAAATAAAGGGAGCAACACTTAATTTGTACGATACTGTGATTGACACAGCTAATAATTTTACCTATCAAGTGAAAAAAATAGACTTTAAAGGTAAAACAAATTTTGGAAATCTTGACTACCGTGGCTATGTTAAAGATGCTAATATTTATGCAAAGGGTGATATTATCTTAGATAAAAAACTTTTTACGCACTATGATTTACCTTTAAATTTCAAAGCTTTAGAAAAATTACCCAGTTCTTTACATTTAAACCATGAAGCTGTTTGGATTGACATTGACCATAAAGTTCAAAAACTTTTAGAGATTCAAAATAACTTTAATTTAGATTTGTCTAAGGCAAAACATAAAATACATTATAATTATTCCGATGAGGTATTGAGTATTAACAGTGAAGTAAAGGGTAAAATGACTTACGCTAATGCCTTTGAATTGAAAAGTAAAGTGATTATTGATAAAAAAGGCTTTTCTTATACAGGGAATACGCTAGTTCTTGAATCAAAAGCTTTAGCTCCTGTGATTACAAATTATCTTTTTCCTAGTTTTAAAGGAGAATTTAAAGGAGACCGTAAAAACTTTAAGATGCTTTTCACCTCAAATCTTTTTAATGGAATATTAAAAATAAAAGAGTATAAAACTGCCAATTTAGCGTTTAAAAGTAACACCAATAATATTAATTTAGCAAAAATTTCTTCCGATATCCCAAAAGTTTTAAAAGATGAATTCATTGCTTTAGAGGGGAAAGGAACTTTTGATTTTAAAAACTTTAAAAATTCAAAAATTGACTTATTGGCTCAATCGACAACTTTGGATATAGAAGCCAAAATGAAACTTGAAAAACCTTTAGAAATTCATTTTATGAGTACAATACATAATGATTTAGCCTTAAGAGAAATTTTACCTAAGTTAAAATTTAGTGAATTTAAAAACCTTAAAGGTTCAATTAAATTAGAAGATAATCATTATTTAATAAATATCACAAACAAAAAACTGAAATTTTTTTTAAATTATAATACTAAACAACATAGAATTGGAAAGGCTGTCCTTAATATAGACCATCAAGAATTTTCTGTTGACAGTAATCAGGATAAAAAATTAGTATTTCAAACAAAAATTTTTAATATTCAAGGAATTTTTGAAAAGTTTAAACGCTATTATGATTTAGAAGTTCCCAATATTCAAGGAGAAGTTGATTTACAAATAGAAGAACAAAATAATAATCAGTTTTGGATAAATATTAAGAGTCCTAAACTTCAATATTTATCAGAATCGAGTGTGGATTTATCGATTCTAAATTTTTATAATATTGATACAACATTTCAAATAGACAATAATTTAAATATAGAGATTGAGAACTATCAATTTAAATTAGATGAAAATGGCTATTTAAATTCATTTTTTAGTGACAAAATATCTTCTTTAGTTTTAGAGGATAAAAATTTAAAAATTAACAAACTTTGGCTTAATGACAACATAGAGATTAGAGGGAACTATAACATTGAAAACTTAAAAGGAAAATTAGAAGTAGATACTCATGAATATGCTCTAAATACTAAAGACTTTGCACTAAGGTTAGGGTTAGATTTAGAGGTTAAGCTAAATAGAGAGCAGATTAATATTGAAGGTGATATTAATATTTTAGGTGACACGATTAGATATGAGGTTGTAGGGAGTGATATTGTGGAGGATGCAGATATAATTATTATGGAGGAGATGGTAAGAGAGCAAGAATCAGCCTTTAATAATTTGAAGTTTTATCTTAAAATAAAGAGTAAAAAGCCTCTAAAATATATTGCAGCAAATATTAATATAGCGTTTCTTAATGAACTTTCTCTTTTAAAGAACTATAATCAAAAAATGTTACTAACAGGGGTAACTACCGTGACCAATGGTTATTATGAATTAGAAGACAAAAAATTTATTTTAGATGAGAGTCATTTGTACTTTACAGGAGACATTAAAACACCACTTTTAGATATAAAAGCCAATTATGAAAAAGATGAATATAATATTCATATATTTATTTCAGGTACGACAGATAGTCCTATTGTTAATTTTAACTCTGAGCCTTATTTGACACAACAGGAGATTTTGTCACTCATCCTCTTTGATGGAACAGGTTCTAGTTCAGGTAAAGGAGCTGAAGCCTATACGCTTTTAGGAGGAACTTTTGCTAAAGGATTAATCAAAAGCTTAGGAATAGATGTCGACCATTTACTTTTAGGTACAGACAGTCAAGAACAACTCTCTTTGGAAGTTGGAAGAAGAATTTCTAAAGATGTCTCAGTACTCTATTTACATAAAGATGGATTAGATGGAGTGAAAGTAAAGGTAGAACATTCTAAAAGTTTTGAGACAGACATCATTATTCAACCACCCAATACTTCTAGTATCGAATTTTTGTATAAGCAAGATAGGTAATAAGCTTATAGTATAAATATAATAAATTTTCACTATAATCTCATCATGAGTAAAATTACAATTGAAGATAAAATATTTAATTTAAAAGATGTTAAAAACCTCTATCCTGCTGTATTGATTAAAACAGGCTATGAAGATGAAACTACTGAGATGAGTTTGGCATGGATAGACATTGAATCTAAAGGACGTGTTGAAGTGATGGGTTATGGAATATTTGTGGTTATTTCAGATACAGAAAAACACTCTTTTATCTATAATGACAGGGCAGAATTAAATGATGCCATCGCTAAATTAGCTTTTCAACTAAAATAATTATTAATTTAGAATTTTAATATAAAGGCTAACTTCTAAGCAATAATAGTCTATTATCTGATTCTTAAATATGGAGCAACAATGAGTACCTTTCAACTATTACTTTTTCTAATTTCAGCCGTCGTTTTTTACCTTTTCTTTAAACAGTTATTTTCAAGCTCATACCCTAAGCGTGGTGTTGATTTTGAAGCAAAAAAAGATGATGAACAAATTGGTGCAATCACTGAAAGAAATAAAACTTTCTCTGAACCTCAACCTCAAATATCTAGAATTACACAACTTATTCAAATGGCTGATACAGCTATTGAAAAAGAGGATTATGTAGAAGCAGATAAAGCGTTAAGTTCTGCCAATATTATTGAACCTGAAAATCAAGAAATTCTTTTACAGCACGGTTTTGTCTTATTAACTTTAAATAGACTCGAAGATGCTAAAGAGGTTTATAAGAATCTTCTAGCATTAAACGAGCAAGAAGACATGGCACATGTTGCTTTGGCAAATGTTTTGCATAAACTTGGTGAAGATGATGAAGCAAAAAAACATCATTTACGTGCCATTGAATTAGATAAAAATTTTGCACCTCACCATTTTAATTATGCTAATACTTTATATGATTTAGGTGAAAAAGAAGAAGCCCTTCAATATTATAAAAGCACCTTGAATGTTGATTCTACTTTGGAAGAAGCACAAAAAATGGTGAAAGAGCTTTCATGAAAGTTAAACAGTTCACTATTTTAAAATAATTCATTAGGGGGGGGGTCTAATGTCAAACTTTACCATTTATGCTGTACTCTTAACAGCAATCATTATTTTTTTTTCTCTTCGCTATCATTATAAAAGTCGTTTAAACAATGTACTACAATCATTTTTGAATTCTCATGACAACATCATGGTACTCGTGCATTCTCAAACAATTACCATGATTAATAATGCTGGATTAAAAGTTTTTGGTTATGACTCATTGAAGTCATTTAAAATGTCGAATGCTGATATCTCTGGTTTTTTTATTGATAATGAAATAGACAATAAAGATTATGAGAGAGATAAAAGTATTGAATATATTAATAAATATACTCATGGTAAAAAGTGGGTTGAAAAAGTTGCTAAAAGCAAAAAGACACAGGTTAGGGTTAAAATATTCTCCAAAGAAGATATGATGGATCGCTTTTATCAAATTAGAGTTTCTAAGCTAAACTCTGGTAATAATTACAGTCTTTCCTTTACGGATATTACTGAGCTAGAGGCAAATAGATTAAACACTAAACGTACTGCTGAATTTGATCCCTTGACTCAAATATATAACCGTATTAAAGTTAATGAACTACTTAAGCATTTAATGTATGGCTCTAAAAAGCATAATCATGATTTAACATTAATTCTTTTTGACATTGATCATTTTAAAAGAGTTAATGACGACTATGGTCATAATGCTGGGGACTCTGTTTTAAAAGAACTGTCTGGTTTAGTTAAAGATCTATTAAAGGAAACTGTTTTTTCAGGTAATAAAGCTACTTTTGCACGTTGGGGTGGAGAAGAATTTGTTGTTTTATTAGAAGAAATATCTCTAGAAGAGAGTGTGAAGATAGCCTCATATCTACGTCATGAAATAGAAAAATTTAATTTTAAAATTGTTGAAAATATAACTTGTAGTTTTGGGGTAACAAAATTTAGAGCTGGTGATACGGAGATTAAATTCTTTGAAAGAGTTGATGAAGCACTTTATGAAGCCAAAGAAAGAGGACGTAATCAAGTAGTTACAAAATAGCCAATGGCATTTAAATAACTCAGATTATTAAGTTGAACATTTTTATAAGCAATATCAAAAGCTGTTCCATGATCTACAGAAGTTCTTGTGATGGGAAGATTTAAAGAAATATTAATACCTTCATCAAAATAGAGTGCTTTTAAAGGGGCTAAGCCTTGGTCATGATACATGGCAACAAAGTAACGATGGTATTTACGGCTATTTGGTGTAAAAGCAACATCGGGTACAAGAGGTGAAGTGTAGATCTTTTTACCTATGCTTTTATGGGCTAAGTCTCTTGCTTCATTAATTTGTATTTCTTCATTTCCTAAAACACCATCATCTCCAGCATGAGGATTTAAACCAAGCAATCCTATTTGTTCATTTTCTTTTAAATTTTCGACAATGTTTTCATAAAAGTCTATCAGAAATTCAGAGAGTTTTTGTACATCTTGAACCTCTTGGCTTACTTCTTGTAAAGGTATATGTTCAGTATAAAGTGCCACATACATTTTAGGACTTCCTAACATCATAATGGCAGGAGTAAAGAAGAACTCTCTAAGGGCATCGGTATGTCCTTTAAAAGAGACTCCTGCTAACTCCCAAGCTTTTTTATGAATGGGCAGAGTCATAATGCCATCAACCTCTTGAGTTTTTGAAAGTTCTACTGCTTTTAAAAATGAAGCAAAAGAGTATACCCCAGACTCTTTTGTGACTTTAGCAGGTTCTATGGTAAAAGTTTTAGCTATCTTTTTAACGGTTTTAAAATCAGAAGGAATGCTAATATTTAACAGTTCTGATGCTTGTTTTAGCATGGTGCTATCTATACAGTAGAGTGGGTCGATAACTTTTTTAATGGCTTCATGATTTTCAAGGGCAAGTTGGATTCCGATGCCGTTAAGGTCACCGATGGAGATGGCGATTTTTTTCATATATTCTCTTTTTTATACTTTGTATGTATGTGTCGGCTTTAACCGACGCATATTAGTGTCTATTGAATTATTGATTCACGGCAACTTTATAAGTAGGGTCATCTTCTTCATAAGTACAAAATGGTCCAGCTGTTTTAAGTACTTTTTTACAATCCTTAGATAAATGTCTGAGTGAAATTTTTTTACCAGCTTTACTGTACTTTTCAGTGATACCATCAATGGCTTCAACACCTGAACTGTCCATAACTCTAGCATTTTTAAAGTCAATAATAACCTCATCTGGGTCATTTTCAAGGTCAAACTGTTCATTAAATGAAGTTACAGAAGCAAAAAATAGAGGACCATCTAGTTCGTAGATTTTTTTACCCTCTTTGTCTTTTGAAGCTCTTGCCTGAATCCTTGCATGTTCCCAAGCAAATACCAATGCAGAGATGATAATACCTGCTATAACAGCTACAGCCAAGTCTTCAAGTACGGTAATAATAGTAACAACAATAAGAACAAAAGCATCCGATTTTGGCATGTGTTTTAAACGTCTCATAGAAGAGAACTCAAAGGTTCCAATACTTACCATAAACATAATACCTACTAGAACAGCCACAGGAATGGCAGCAATAACATCAGCAAAACTTACTACTAGAATAATGAGTAGAACAGCAGCTGTAAATGAAGACAAACGTCCCAAGCCACCAGAAGTAAAGTTAATAACTGATTGACCTATCATGGCACATCCAGCCATACCACCAAAGAGACCAGAAGTGGTGTTACCTATTCCTAGTGCAACACATTCTTGGTTTCCTGAACCACGTTCCCCACCCATTTCATCTAATACTGAAAGGGTAAGTAAAGATTCTATAAGTCCAACAAGTGCGACAATAAAGGCAACAGGTAAAATCATTGACATAGAAGACCAAGAAAAAAGTTCACTTAAAGGCATAACAAAAGAAGGCATTGAAACAGAAGATAAATCAGCCAAGTCACCAACAACTTTTGTGGAAACATTTCCAAAATAAACAATAATGGTAATAAGTACAATTGCTACAAGTCCAGCAGGAACAGCCTTAGACACTTTAGGTAAAAACTGCATAGTTGCCATGGTGATAGCAATGATAATGTACATGATATAGTTTTCAGTAAAACTTGCTATAGCAATTTCACTCCATGAGCTGTATTGGTCTACATTCGCAGGTGCTAAAAAAGTAAGTTGTGCTAAAGCAATAACAATTGCCAAACCATTTACAAAACCAAAAAGTGCAGGTTGAGGAACAAGACGGATAAATTTACCCATTTTTAGAAGCCCAATGGCTATTTGAATAAGACCTGCAATAATGGAAGTAAGTAAGATGGTGTGTAGAACCATCATAGAAAGTGCTTGGGTATCTAAGTCTGGGTACATGTTTTTAACAGAAAGACCTAAGCCAACAAAAACAACAGCAACTGAACCTGTGGCTCCTGAAATCATGCCTGGTTTACCACCAAGTAACGCTGTAACAAGACCAATAATAAAAGCACCGTAAAGTCCAACAACAGGACTAACACCAGCAATAAATGAAAATGCAATGGCTTCTGGTACAAGTGCTACAGCAACTAAAGCACCTGAAAGAACATCATTTTTGATGTTTTGAGTAGAGTAATTTTGTAAATTAATCAATAGAATTCCTTGTCACCTTAATTTAATGCTTAAGGCGTAAAATATTGGGCGAATTCTAACATAATTATTAGATAGGTTTTCTTTTAAAGAGTATATCAATGAGATTAATATTTAATCATAGATATAATCAATAATCAGAAAATTAATATGATGGATATAAACAATGCAAAAAATAGAAAAATATAATATAGAATATGAAAAACCAAAAGTGACATTGCTACAAGACTCTGGTGTAGGTGTGGCTGAAATGGCTGCAAGAACTTGTTACGATAGTTTTGATAATTCAGAAAATGATTGTGTTAAAAATGCAATGACCGAGCTTGACACGGATGCCATTAATAACATAGAAGATTCAGACTTACTTTCTAATCTGGCATGGGTGCATCATCATCACTCCATCATAGAACATGCAACGCTTTCTTTTTTGGTAGAAGGTACGTCAAGAGGGGTTTTACAAGAACATGCACGTCATAGACTTCAAGCCATTTCAGTGCGTAGTACACGTTATACCATGTCTTCTGTGATTAATGCTTTTGTGGCTTCGGTAACAGTTGGGGTGGAGAGTGACGCGTCATTTAATTTCTTCTTAGAAAAGCTTGTAGAATTAAACCTTTTTGTTATTACCAATGAAGAATACTTAGCCATCGAGATCAAAGCCATTTATGACAAGTTTGTCTTTCAATACAAAAGAAACCCAGACTTTTTAGTGGGTGCTGTTGCTAAGTCATCATTGCCATTTGTACAAGAGCTACAAGGCGACCCTGAAACTCTTTTTGAAGCCTTAGAAAATGGAAAGAAAAAAAGAAACGTGGGAGATGGATTTAAACACATTGTTTCCGACAACTGGAAAGTAGACATGGTTGTAACTTTCAACATTCGTTCACTAAAAAACTATTTTGACTTACGAGACTCTGGTGCTGCATGGTTTCAGATACAGTGGTTGGCTGAAGAGATGAAGAAAGTTACGCCGTTGAAGTATTTGAGGTTGATTTCTAAGGGGCATAAGGATTCTTAGTTTAAAGAATTATTGACAATTCTCTTCATAGGCTGTAAC
>CACVAZ010000174.1:2828-14999 GCA_902727995.1 uncultured Sulfurovum sp. | reverse complement strand
TTCTCACCCCTATTTTTCCATATCTGCTGTCTATACTTTTCATAAAAAAACCTCTTGAAAAATTAATTTATTTATTTTAGTGTATAGAAACATAGCAATTATTTTTTTTAACATAAAAAAATATTGGAGATTTTATTTATAGTGAGAAGAAAAAAAAGTAATCACTAAAATAGTGATTACAGTTAATACATAACGCAAAAATCACAAAATATACTTTTATTTTTAATATGAAATACTTTCGATATGAAATCGACAACACAATTAGCAAAAAAATATGGGGTTTCATCTCAAACAATCCGAAATTGGATTAAAATTGGAAAAATTGATGCTCCTAAAAAAACGATAGGTGGTCATTTTCGTATTCAAGAAAAAGCTGAAAGGAGGTTTATCTATGCAAGAGTTAGCTCATCAAAAGAAAAAACAAGTATCGAAAGACAACTTGAATTGTTATCGGAAAAATATCCAAAACATGAGCAATTATCTGATATTGCTTCAGCTTTCAACTTTCAACGAAAAGGACTTAAAACCATACTGGAATCAGCAATGTCAGGCTCTTCAGTCGAAGTTGTGGTTACCACACATGACCGTCTCGCAAGAAGTGGTCTCGAACTCATCAGGTGGATTATTGAACTACACGGTGGAAGAATTATCTCATTGGAAGAGAGTGCTAAGACCGAAAAATTTGATACCAAAGAGCTTATCGGTTTCATTACCAGCTTCTGCAACTCCTACTATGGGAAAAGATCAGCACAACGAAAAAAAGATAATAGCATCAAAAAAGATTAGATTTTATCCTGAAAATAGTGATTTGTATCATCAAGCATTAACGCTTTATAGACGAGCCTATAACTTAGCTGTAGATTGCTATATTAACAATAAATACCTAGACGAAAATGATAAATTTACAAACTTGCGACCTCAAATTAAAGAGCAATGCAAAGAAGAACAAAAAGAAAAAGAGTCTATTTATAATTCAATAATTGTTGATAATGCTGTACTTCAAGCTTTAACAACCTTTAAAGCTGTAGTGAGTAAAAATAAAAAACTAAAAGGTTCAAAATCGGGCTTTTCTTCACTTAAATTTAAAAGTAGAAAAGGTTCAAAGCACTCTTTTTCGATGGATAGAATGCCAAAAGGATTAAATCCTGCCACGAGAGTTTTAGGAAAAATTTACTTAACAGAATCTATTCCAAAAGAGGCAATCAATAAGAAATGTATCATAACCTATGACAAAGGAAGATGGTTTATTCAGGTTCAACAACACATAGAAGTCAATGCCGAAATCCAAGGCGATGTAAAATGTATAGCTATTGACCCTGGAGTTAGAACTTTTGCCACTTGCTATAGTGATAAAGAAGTTATTGTTGCTGGGGATGATTTTGCAAAAGAGAAACTTTTCCCACTTATGCAGAGCGTCGATAGACTTCTATCTAAGAGAAAACTTATTGAAAATACAAAAAAATCTGAAGAGCAATGGTATCAAGAGAAAATCAGAGGAATTGATAAAAAAATAGATAGACTAAAATCTAAAAAAGATGATTTACTTCTTGATTTACATAACCGATTAGCTTATGAGTTAGTTCAAAAATATGATGTAATTTTCCTCCCAACTTTTGAAACTCAAAAGATGTCAAAAAAACAGGGTCGAAGAATTCGTAGAAGAACTACTAGAGAAATGTTATCTTTGGGTCATTATGATTTTAAACTTAGAATCAAATGGTATGCCAAAAAATATGGTAAACATGTTGTTGACTGCAATGAAAGCTATACTTCAAAAACGCGTTCATGGAGTGGAGAGATTGATGATAAGCTTGGTGGTAAAAAAATCATAAAAGATAATAAATTCATTGTCGATAGAGATGTAAATGGAGCAAGAGGAATCTTGCTCAAGCAATTAAGTAAGGTAGCTTAGACCTTAATCATGACCTTAATCTTTTTGATTTTGGCGATTTTAACTAAGAGTATCCTACTAAATAAAAAATGGTAATTCAGCATAAGTAACATAAAAATAAAGTGCTAAAAGAGCAATGCCTCCAAAAAAAAGATGCTCTTTAGGGTTTGACTCAATAAAAAAGATATCCATTGATTTGCTATTTGAAAAGAAATAAATAGGAATACTGAAAAGCAAAGTCCAAAACAAGTTGGTTAACAATATTTCTACTGTGCTAAACATCCCTGACTCATCCATTGAAAAAAGAATAAAAGATTCACTGGTTAATAAATTTGCCATAAGAGGAAAAAATGCTAAAATATAAAAAGTTATCAAGGTAAAAGCCCTTGCAATTTTACAACGCAATAAAATACCAGCTATCATAAAAATGATAAGTAAAATAGGCACAATTTTTACCAAAAAAGAATTTCCCTCATCTTCAATTATTTGATACAACAAAAAGCCTAACCCCACTGCCACTAGCCAAATAATCAGCACTGTTAATTTTTTTTTAAACGAACTTTGATTTGAATACAATGTTAACATTTATTTTTCCTTATTTTTTATTGTTATATTATACTCCAAGATTTATTTATTAACTCTTAAGTTGTTTTCTACTATAAAAGTACTATCAATATATTAAGGTAAACAATGAACTATTCTATCTTGGCACATAATGCCAGTTACGTACCCCCTGTACACAAACCAAACCCTACTTTTTTAACGCAAGTCACTGAACAAGGTATGCGTGATTTACTCTCTCGTTTTTATGCTTGTTTAGACAAAAGTGCCATTCGAAATATTTTTCCTGCCATCGATGGAAAAGAGATGGAAGAAGCAGCACAAACATCAGCTGATTTTTTCATTCAAATTTGTGGAGGTCCTGCCTATTTTAACCAAAGACACGGAATGCCAAAAATGCGTCAACGACATGCCCCTTTTAGTATTACAGCTGAGGGAAGATTGCATTGGCTTATCTGTTTTGAAGAAGCACTACACCCCTTAGAAAGCTCTGTCAATGAAGAAGACTTACAAAGTTTTTGGAATTATATTAATATTTTTTCGATTATGATGATCAATAGATAGGGCTAAGAATTTAAAATAAAAGCCTAAGAGTAGAAAGTAAAAGGGGAGAAAGAATGTAATGAATTTAGGGAGTTTTCATTGAAATTACTATAAGCTTTGTAAACTTATCTAGCTTAATAGTACTCTCTATCTTAGGCGTGAGAGATAATACTCTTTTAGCGTGTACTTTATGTGTACCCATCATACTTATAACCAAGGATTTTTAAAAACCCATGCTTTTTAAAACAGAGATTGACAAAAGTAAAAACTGCCCACAATGTGGTGATGCTTTAGAGCTTCATTTTAAATACTCTAAACTTGTCAAATGTCTCTCCTGTGGCTCTTCGATATTTCTCGAAGATGACAGCGTAAAACTCATTGGTGAAAGTTCTGTTTTAAGCGCCGAACCCTCTCTTATTAAACTGCATAAACCATTTAAGTACAAAAACAAAAATTACTTGCCTTTAGGAAAGATACGCTATGGCTACGGTCGTGGTTTTTGGGAAGAGTGGTTCTTAAAAGATGAGAGTAACAAAGAGTTTTGGTTGAGCATTGATGAAGGTGATTTTGTACTACAAGAAAAAGTTAAACGTGCAATTCCTTTCAAACATGATATAAACTTTACAGTCGGATCTAAACATGGTCAGTATCTTGTCACCGAAAAGGGTCAAGGACACTGTGTTGGATTTGAAGGAGAATTACCCTTTGAAATTCGTATTAACGAAGTTCACCAATACGTTCATTTAAGTCAAGGAGGTGGCAACCTTTTGACCCTAGAGTTTACAAAGACATTGACAGAAACCTTTAAAGGAAAATGGATTGACCCCTTAGACATTGAGGTACTTTACGCATGAGTCCAATAAAAAGTATCAAATGTACCAATTGTGGAGCCCCTCTTAATCTACTTGGTGGTGGGCGTGTAGAAAGCATTACCTGTTCTTACTGTAAATCAGTACTTGACTTAAATGACAACTACAAAGTGTTAACAAACTTTAAGAACATAAGAGAGCAACATAAACTCCCATTTGAGATTGGCATGAAAGGGACGTTAAAGCAGGTTGAATACACCATTATTGGTCGTGTTACCTATGCAGCCATGGAGTACCCTAATGGTGAATGGACAGACTTTCTACTCTTTTCACCCCTCTATGGTTATGCTTACTTAACCTACGAAGAGGGTCACCTCATCTACTCAAAACGTAACCGAACCTTTCCAAATCTTACTTGGTCACAAACAAAGAATACTTCACCTTTAAGAGTCGATGGTAAAAACTACCAACCTTTTGATGAATATGAAGCCAAAGTCATTTATGTTGAGGGAGAACTCACATGGATTGCCAAACGTAATGACAAAACTTCTTTTATAGATTTAACAGCCCCACCTTTTGGGTTAAGTGTTGAAAAAACCAAAAATGAAATTGAGTATTACCAAGCTGAGTACCTTGATGCTCATACGACCTATGAAGCTTTTGGGATTAGCAAAGAAGTAACACCAAAAAGCTTTCATGCCCTACAGCCATTTGAAAGACCTTTTTTTAAATCACTCTCCCTCATTGCCTACTGGGTACTCTTTATTATTGCCCTACTTTTTGTTGCTGTGAACATTGATGGTTCAGGAAAACTCATTACTAGCATATCTGCTGACAACAAAGCTGTAAAGCAGGTTGATTTTTTTGTAAATTCTAGTAAATACTTAGTTGACATAGAATTACAAAGTGCCAAAGCCAAAAGCCTCAACAACTTCAACCTACAAATTCATAAAAACAAGCAAATATTTTTTGCACTCACCTCAACATCAGCCTATATTTTCAATGAGAAAAATGGAAAGGTCAAGAAAAAGCTTAATCCTTGGGATAAACAAGCCAAAAAAGTACTCCTCTCATTAAACCTTGAAGGTGCTGGAACCTACCATTTGAGCATTAAACCCATTGACATGACATTAGATTCTACACTTTTTGTAAAAATCAAAGAAGAACGTTCACGACTGGGCTATATTATTTTTTTCTTTATCTTTACGCTCATTTTATGGTTTATTTACAAATTTATGGAATGGCAATACCAACTCAAAGTAGCCGATGAACGAGGTATTGACCTTGACGATGACAAACCTACAAATAAAAATACAGGTTTTCAAATCACCATGATACTTATTGTCATTGCAATGCTTATTATCATAGAACTTAATCATTAAGGAACATTAATGGCAAAACTTATCATACTTTTTTTCTTAATGGCAGGAAGCAGTGTTTCTTACCTCACCTATACAGGCATGGGACAAGAAAAGTTAGAAACCTTAGAAACAGAAAGCATTCGTTCTAACTCTTATCGAACAGGTGGAAGTAGTAGTTCATGGGGAGGTGGTAGCTCTTCTTACAACTCTTCTGGATACAGTTATGGAAAGTAGTTTAAAAAAATAGCGAATTATAATATTTGTTTAGCTACATTAGCCCTAAAAAATAAGAAGGAAACACCATGAAAGAAGACAAACTAAAAGGACTCATGTGGGGTTCACTACTTGGCGATGCCTACAGCTTAGGTGGACACTGGGTTTATGACCAAAATGAGTTAAACAATTCACAACTTAATTTCAAGGGACTCAATAACCCACTTAGTAGCTATCATCTCGAAAAAAAAGCTGGTGACTTCACCCACTATGGAGACCAAACGGTTTGGTTATTAGAACATATAAATCATGCTAAAATTTATGAGCCTTATGAGTACAGCCAAGTTTGGCAAAAAAAGATGAGCAACTACAAAGGCTACGTAGACGGTGCTTCTAAAGAAAGCCTCGGCAACCTAAACAACGGAGCTTCTTTTATGAGTGCTGGATCAAACTCTCAGGATTTATCGGTGATAGGAAGACATGCTCCCATCATCTTTAGCATTAGCAATATGGATGACATTGTAGATTTTGTCAAATTTCATACTTGTTTAACCCACATGAGTAAAGAGATGCTTGATGCAAGTAAATATATTGTAGAAATAACCCTAGCCATGCTTTATGACCTTGATTTAGAATCAACCCTAAAAGAACGTGCAAAGTTTTATGGTGAAGTTGTAGAAGCTGAAGTTAAAAAAGCATTTGAATTAAGAGATATGCCAACAAATGAAGCCATCAATACCTTAGGTGCTAGTTGTGGAATGCAAGGGGCTTTGGCTTCAACTATTCACCTACTTCTTAACTACCATGATGATTTCGATGCCCTACTAAAAGTAAATGTTCTAGCAGGTGGAGACTCTTCAGCCAGAGCCATGGTAGCTGGAATGATTGTCGGTGCAAGGTATGGATTTGAAGCCATTAAACCCTCTTGGATAGAAGAGATTAATGATTATGAACGCTTAAATGGATTTATTGGGTAAACATAATAAAAATTCAACTAAACAAGGAAATCTCTCCTTGTAACGGTCCACAGTTCCTTTACAAAACTTATGTTATACTCTTTGTATAATCAATAAGGATACATAGAATGAATAAAAGAATATTAAAACCCATTTTAGCTTCAACGGTTACCATTGCACTACTTGCTGGTTGTACTGGTGGAGGTATGCCAACCATTAAAAATGCTGATGGTTCAACAAACAATACACAAACAGCTGCTGTTATTGGTGGTTTACTAGGTGCTGTGGTTGGTGGTACTACAGCTAATAGAGGTGGAAAACGTGTTGCTATTGGTGGTGCTATTGGTGCTGCTGTTGGTGCTGCTGTTGGATATACTATGGATCAACAAGCTGCAGAAGTTGCACAAGTACTCAACACCAATGTTAATAATGATCCAAGTGCTGAACAAAATGTAAACAATCAAGTTATTGTTTCCAATACGGATAAATTTGTAAAAATTATGTTTCGTGACCCAATGATGTTCCAAACAAATTCATCAGTACCAACACCCTCAGCTGCCAACGAAATTCGTCAAATGATTCCAGCTTTCCAAAAACCTGTTTATGCCAATATGATTATTCAAGCTGTAGGACATACAGATAACAGAGGAAGCTTTCAATACAATCAAACATTATCAGAAGCCAGAGCTACTTCAGTGGGTCAGACCATTAGCCAAGGTGGGGTAAGCAATGCCATGTATTCAAAAGGTTGTTCATTCTCTAAGCCAGTGGCACAAAATAATTCAGCTGCAAACATGGCACTTAACAGAAGAGTAGAAATCTACCTTTATCCAAATCAAGAAGCTGTTATTGATCCTTGTCAACAATAAGCGATCCTTAAATGTTATTATTTAAAAGTATAATAACGCGCTGGATAATCTCCATTGAGTAATATCTCATTGGTATAAAAAACAAATATCGGAGCTTCATTTTCATCCATGCCAACAGGGACAGGTAAAGCTTCGGTAATATTAATTTTCTTTTCAATCTTTTTTAGAATATCACGACTCTCAAAATCTTTAATAGAAAACTCATCCACTAATAAATCATAAGCATTCTTTTTATCATTGGTGTAGCGTTGCACTTTTTTGGTTAAAAATAATGCATTATCCAATTCAGAATTTCCTCTTTTTAAAAGATACTCTGCCATGTCTACATTTTGTGCTTGTAATTTCAATAAACCCATCACCACAATACCCACAATAATAACTGACATAATAACCTCTATTAAAGTAAAAGCATGTTGATATTTATATGTATTATTCATTCTTAACCTTTAATAAAATGAACCCGAGTCTCGCAAAGAATAATCTTCTTTAATCCACAGTTCTTTTGCTTCTTCCATATCAGCTACTTTCGTGGCTTCACCAAAATACGAAGGTAAAAAATAGATACCTTGTTTGTTCACAATTACCATTTGGCTTGTGCTTCCATTGGCATAAAGATGATAACGTAAACAAACTTTTTTGTCTTTTATACGTCCTAAATCATCAACTTCAACAAAATGATTGTCATCATCAAGTAGATGAACTTTGAGTTCTTTTCCAAAATCTATCCCTCCTTCATAAGGAGAAATATTAGCCCCTTGCATAACATAACACTCTTTACATTTATTAATGCAAAAAAGCTCAATATCACCTTGACCTTTAAAAGAGGCACGAAAGGTAGAGGGAAGTGTGGAAGGGTCTAAAATTTTTGTTTTTTGTTGCTGTTTTACGGCTGAAGAGAAGACCAAAAAACCTATGAGAGATACAATAAGAACAACAACAATAAGTTCTAAAAGAGAAAAACCTTTATGTCTAGTATAAAGGTTTTTAGTGAAGTTTGTATTCATAGAAACAGATTATTTACAACCAGAGTACTTAATGTCAGAATACTCATCTGTTCCACCTTCTCTTCTGTCTGCACCATAAGAGATAATATCAAAAGCATTACCTGTTTTGATATATACCATATTAGCTCCCCATGAATCTTTAGGTAATTTCTCTAAATAAGCAGAGGGAGCATAATTTGCATATTTATCTGAATCAGGATTAGTTTGGAGTGCTTTAAATCCTTCTTCTGTTTCAGGGTACATACCATTATCAAGTTTAAACATTTTAAGTGCATTCGCTGCCCCTTTCATGTTCACGCAGACAAGGTCAACTTTTGCTTTATCTCCAGCTCCAACAACTTTTGGTACAACAGCTGCTGCTAAAATTCCTAAGATTAAAATAACAACAAGTAACTCTAGTAGTGAGAAACCTTTCTTGGATATTTGTTCTTGTTTTTTATTAGTTTTATTAATTAAGCCAAAAGTAAGTTTTATTCTCTTTGACTCTATTTCATGGTACATCGTTAATTTCCTTAATTAAAGTTAGTTATAATATTGATGATTTTACTTGAATTGAGCTTTATTATGGATAAAAGAAAAACAGGCATTGCACTATTTATAACCTTAATGGTAATCGCCTCTATAATGTCAATTATGGCTGTCTCTTTTAGCTATTTAGAGAAGGTACAAAAAGATGCTGGATCAACCTCAGCACTCATACAAGCAAACCTTTTGTATGGGAACACAATAGAAGTTTTAAAACGTTTTTTTCCAGCAGGAGTAGACAACAGTGATAAGTTAACCCTTATCTATACCATGCCCCTTGTTTTAAGTGAAGCCAAAAGTGGATTTGCCCTAAATTTAAGCTGTGAAGCACTGATGATAGGCGTACCCATAAACTGGTTAGACCCCAAAGAGTCTCCAAAGGTTCCCGATAAAAATAGTTTGGCAAAAGATGTTCTAGCCTATGTCATAAATATTTATGAAATCGAAGATCCCAATGGACTAGAAGAAATGTTACTTGAAGCTATTAGTGGAAAACGTTTACAAAATATAGATTATGAACCAAGATTAAAAATACAAAAAGGCATCGTATCAAGGCAAGAGTTTTACAGAATCCTAACAGACTATGCTCTGAAATATGATGACATAAAAGCACTCAATGTTCCGTGGAATAAATATTTTAGCTTTATAAAAGTAGATGAAAAAACAAAAATAGATGGAAATTATCTTTCGCCTGAGTTCATTTCAGCAGCCTTTGATGTTCCTATTGAAATAGTACAAGATTCTTGGATAGTGGGCGAAACAACACTCACTACTTTTGGAAAAGAAAACAGTATCATAGATCAACGAATGACAAATAATAAAATATTTTCTAACAAAGCCCTCAATGCCATGCATTGTACACAGACATTTGCCTACCAAGAGAGGCAATATGGATTTAAATTTAATTACATAGAAGGAAGGAGTGACAACTTTGAGTTTAATGGACAAGAATAACAATAGACTATTTATCCATAAAAACATGGAACACGTCTCATTAGAACATAGCGTTGAGATTATCTTGACACCAGAATTTTACACACTCATACGAGAAGAATTAGACATCAAGTTTGCATATCAAGCCAAACAAATAGCCCAATCGCTTTTTGATGATTACCTAGATAATTCCAAAGAGTATCAATACCATGTTGCAAAGCATGAGGGTGCTTGGTATTTTTATGCCTACAGCATACAAGAGATAGAAAAATTTGTAGAAAATATTGGTCTTGAAAAACATCGCATCTCTAAAATTTACTTTGCACAAGAATTAAGTAAGGAACTAGAAGAGCCTATTCAATTAAATAATAAAACCATCTTACAAAGCATAGAAGGTATTGTAACTTCAATTCCTTCACGCTTGATGGATCCAAATGCTGACTTTAAATTACTCAACCTTACAAAAGTTAAACTAAGTTCAGGTGTCAGTATGGGTGCATCACATAACTCTTTGTTTTCATTCAAACAGACCATTCTTCTAAGTTCAATGTTTTTAATATTAGGTACGGTATTCATTTTTGAAGGAAATCGTATCAAAGCATCTATTTCCAAGGAAGATGGACAACTTATGGCACTTATAGATGAGAATCCAAGCTATGGATCGACGCTCTTAAGAGAAAATATTTTAGAAAAATATCAACCCATTGACAAAAATGAAAGAGCCAAACGTCAAAGTATTAAAGAAGTTTCTAAACTTCTCTCAGCTAAAAGTGAATTAACTACGCTTAAGATTGAAAAATCTACGATAAAAGTAAATATTAAAACATCAGACATAAAAATATCAAAGCAAGTAGATCAAAGTGCCAAAGCAAATAACTTTAAAAGCACTACTAGTGGACAAACGGTTAAAGTGGAGAAAAGCTTATGAATATGATGACACTTCAACGTTATAAAAATGAATTAATTATTTTAACTACCTTACTTTTTGTGCTTTTTGCCTTTATCTATAAACTCTCAGCAGATACTTATGTCAATGACAACAGAAGTCTTATACAAAAACAGATTATGCAAATTTCTACCATTACAGCACTTAAAGAACAATGGGGTGGAAATGGACTTGCCAACAAGGTTAAAGTTTTCAAAACGCTTGTTCCTGCTTCTAAAGTAACTTTATTTCAGAAAAAATCTAAAAAACTTATGGCTTCCTATAAAAACCTAACAGGCAATGAACTTAGTAAAGTGACGAATAAACTGATCAATATGCCTGTACAAATTGTACTTTTAAACATTAATCAAAGTGCTAAAAATCAATATACAATGGAGTTCACATGCAAATGGTAAAACGAATTGTTGGTGGTTTTTTCCTAAGTCTCATCTTACTGTGGCTTCTTGCCCCAAAAGTAGAACTCTATTATCTTTTAGAAAAGTCATTAAAAGAGAAACAAATAATTATCTCTAATGAAACGATTAAAGACACTTGGTATGGTCTAAAAATTGAAAATGCTGAACTTTACGTTGCTGGTGCCAAAGTTGCCAAGGTAGCCGAGTTAGAATTCAACTTTTTCTTTTTTTATAATACCTTAATGATAAATGAAATCAAAATGGACAGCTCCTTGTCAAACATGGCACCAAAAGAAATCAATGAATTGACTGCAGTCTATTCAATTTTAGACCCTCTTATAATAAAACTAGAGGGAACAGGTTCTTTTGGAGTACTCAATGGTACAGTAGCCCTAATAGAAAAGAAAATAGAAATTTTATTTCCTGTCGTAAAAGAGTTAAAAACAATCAAGAAATTTTTGAAAAAAGACAAAGAGAAAGGATGGGTCTATGAAACAAATTATTAGTACAAAATACCTCTCAACACTGATATTTCTTTTGTCTATTGTGGTTCTTGTAAAACTCCTATGGTTAGTTGCTTCTATACTTTTTCTTCCCAATACAGGAGAAGAGTTCGAACAATCAACAAGAGCACAAAAACTTTACTACCGTGTTCGTCTAACCAATGAATCAAAAGTAATTCCTGCTGTTAAACCCATAAAAATAAAACCCAGCGTCGTCACCTCGATGAAAGGCTATAAACTTTTGGGACTTTACAACTCAAAAAGTACATTAGTGGTCACTGTTTCTAAAGGTAGAAAAACAGAGATTTTATCTAAAGGTGAAAAAACTGATGGCTTTGAACTTATGTCAGCTGGTACGAATTTTGTCATTTTCAAGAAAAATTCAGAAGAGTTCAAATTAACATTAGAAAATGCAAAGAACAGTAAAAGCATGACTCCTTCAAGTAGAAGCGTAGCTAAAACAGTAGCAGTTAAAACACAAAAGAGTAATGAAATTGAAGAAGTTGATGGAGTAAAGCGTATTTCCAAAACACTTCTAACTTCCTATACCAAAGACATGGATAAAATTTGGAAAGACATCGGTTTAGCCCAATACAAAGAAAATGGCAAGGCTGATGGATTTAAAGTAAACTTTATAAAAGGAGGTTCTGACATCGAAAAGC
>CACVAZ010000174.1:0-2728 GCA_902727995.1 uncultured Sulfurovum sp. | reverse complement strand
CTAACTTCCTATACCAAAGACATGGATAAAATTTGGAAAGACATCGGTTTAGCCCAATACAAAGAAAATGGCAAGGCTGATGGATTTAAAGTAAACTTTATAAAAGGAGGTTCTGACATCGAAAAGCTTGGACTAAAGCGTGGAGACATACTTAAAGCTGTCAATGCAGAACCATTAAATTTAAGCTCAGCCATGAGCTTCTTTAATGACATAAACAATTTAGAAAATTTAACATTAACCGTTCTTCGAAATGGAAAAAGTGAGGATTTAGAATATGAAATTCAATAAAATAGCAGGAGCATTACTTTTAGCACTAAGTCTTCAAGTACATGCAGAAAAAGTAAACATTAATTTTCATGATATGGAAATTGCCGATATTATAAAAATGGTGGGTAAAGTTACAGGTAAGAATATTTTAATAGATGCACAAATTAAAGGTAAAGTTAACTTTGTCCGTAATGAGGGGATTGAAAAAGATGAATTAATCCCTCTTTTAAATGCCATTTTAGAAACTAAAAAAATGACACTCGTCAACAAAGGAAGCTACTACCAAGTAGTCAAATCTGCAACAGCAGCTGGAGAAGGTTTACCTGTCACCAATAATATTAATACGGGTGGAAGAACAATGAAAACCGTGGTTTTTCAACTTTCAAATGTCAATACTGCTGTCATTCGTACAAAAATTAAACCTCTACTTCATAAAAGTGCTAAAGTTGTTTCCTTTAAAAAAAACAACCTCTTATCCATTACTGCTTATCCCTCTGCACTACGTTCTATTAAAACACTCATTGATAAAATTGAAAACAAACAGGCTAAAAAAAGTCAAATTGTTCGTTTAGACAATGCTAGAGTTAAAGATGTTTTTCCCAACATACAAAACATGTCAAAGGCACTCTTCCCTCAAGACATTATTTCTGAAAAAGTAGATGTACTGCAAGACATTACAGGGAATGCTATTATTTTGGTCGGTAAAACATCCAATGTTATCCGTTTAGAGCGTTATATTAAACAACTCGATCTAAAAGGTGAAGGAGATGTACAAAAAATGCATGTTATCTCTCTTTTAAACTCAAATGTTGAAGAGATGGAGAAGATTTTAAGTAAAATTGTTCCTCAAATGACAGGTACAGAAGGGTCTACAGGAGCCGTAGCTAAAGGTGGGAAACCTATAGCTAAAGCAGTTATTGCTTCTGATTTAGAGCGAAATGCACTGATTGTTTTAGCCAATGCAGAGCAATATCAAAATATTTTAGATACCGTAAAACAACTTGATATTGAAAAGTCACAAGTCTACATTCAAGCAAAAATTGTTGAAGTCAATACCAATCTTGCTGAAAATATCGGAATCAAATACGGACTTAATGGAGGCTCAATCACCTCAAACGGTCTCTTTTCTTTAGCTGCTAATGCAGGAGCTCCTGCATTGGCACTTTCTAGTGAACTGCTTGGCTTCTTAAATGGAAATTCAACCACACAATTTGATAGTAATGGAAATGCCTATACCACAACTGATCCAGCTTTTGAATTTGGTTCAGTTGACAAAGTATTTGCACTTGGAGCACAACTCGACCTCTTAAAACAAAATGGTGCTGCACAAATTTTATCTAGACCCTCTGTACTCTCTACTAACAATAAAGAGTCAACCATTTATGTGGGTCGTACCCAATCTATTTTGACCCAAGCACAACAAAGTACCCAAGGAGGCTCAAATGTTATTAATAACTACAGCAGAGAAGACATTGGTATTACCCTTAAAGTTAAGCCAAGACTCTCTTCAAATAATAAAGTTTCTTTAGAAATAGAAACCACCATAGAAGACATCTTACCAGGTTCTGGTACTTCAGCAGACAGACCAACCACTACCAAACGTTCTGTTAAGACCAATGCCATTATTAACCATGCTGAAACCATTATCTTAGGAGGACTCATTAAAAGTGCTGATGGTAACTCGGTTACCAAAATACCAATATTAGGAGATATTCCAATTATTGGTAAGCTCTTTACTTCAAGAGGTGACTCTTCTAGTAAAGTTAATGTCGTTATCTACATTACCCCTTATATAGTTCAAAAGAGTTCAGATTTAACCAGCTTACGTGTAAGACTCTCTGAATTAGAATCGGTACAACAACAGTACAATAATATTATTATGTCACAACTAGAAGAAGAGTCTGGTGAAAAATCAAGTTCAAGACATGAAACTTTTTCAGGCTCATCAAGCCTCAATCATAACATTGGAGCTACCCATAATTATCAACCGATTATTGAATCTAGACGAGGTCAATCTAGTGCTGTAACGCGACAAACTTTTGCTAATGAAGTGCCTGTTTATAGAGAAGCATCTGTTCCTATAATTCAAACAAACCCATCAACAAATTATGGAGGAGCAGACTACAGTCAAGAAAATGACTATGTTCGTAGTGAATCCATTATGGACAGTTTCAACAATCGAAATACAGTGGACTTAAACAGTCTAAATACAGGTGTTGAGTACGATGCTGGAACTACTTTTAGTGATAGTAAAGGTTTCTAAGATGATGCGTTTAGCCTTACTTGAAAATGTTGATTTAGATCCTCATTGGAATGATGAAATTGACAATAAACTTGCAATGAAACATCAACTACTTTTTGCAAAGGTACAAAATAAACCCTGTGCTGTTGTCCAAAAGTCAAGCTTATCTTCAGCACTTAACTATTTTGCTAAACTTGATATTGATTATCCTATTGTTCA
>CACVAZ010000173.1 GCA_902727995.1 uncultured Sulfurovum sp. | reverse complement strand
TTCCTTAAAGGTGCTGGAGCTGTTCCAAAACCTAAAGATGGAAATGGTAAATATAGATCACAAGGTGTGGGTAAAGCACTTCACGAGTGGTATAATGGTTCAATTAGAGAGATGTTCTCTTAGTCGTAATCTTTTTGATTATTTGCACTCATCTTTCTAGAATGAGTGCAGTCGAGTACTGACGTATACTCCTTTAGGCATTCAAAAAATTTAAGTACAACTACTCAAAAATCTTATCGACTAAGTTTTTATTAAAGCTTTTTAAAAACTATTTCCCCCTTTTCAACAACAGCAATTTTTTGATGACAAGCCAATGACGGCAATGAAATATAATTTTCATGAACTAAGCCTTGATGAAAATGACCTTCTATAATAAGTGCATCTTTTGGATAGTGATTTATAATGGTATCAAATCTTTTTTGATAGCCTTCAAAATCTCCACATATTTTTTTAATTTTTAATTTTTTAATTTTATGGTCTATAATCTGTTTTTCAAAAGGCTTTAGTAAAGTGAGCGTAATTTTATTTCTAAGTATTTTAGAGTAAAAGTTATAGCAAAACCCTGTTGCATATTTATCTCCGTGGCTTAGGTAAACATTTTTATTATTTAATTGGTAATGGATAGGTTGCTGTTCACGTTTATAGATCTTAATGTATGGAAAAATTTCTTTTAAACAAAAGTCATGGTTGCCTTCTAGATAAAGGATTTCTAAACTTTGTGAAAGTTCTTGTAGTAAAGTTATGGCTTCTTTTAAAAAAGTTTGAATGTATTTATTATGTCCGAAGAGTAGGTCGAAGATATCACCCATTAGAAAAAGTTGTGTGGTTTTTATTTTTTTTGTTTGGATTTCTTGAAGAAAGGTTAAAAATTCCTTACCGTGGTGAGGATAGTGGGCATCGGCAATAAAGAGAGCATTCTCTTTAATCTCTAGGACTATGCCTTGCTTTGGCATTTCTCACAAAGTCCAAAAAGATTGATTTGAGATGATTTTAATTGAAAGTTTTCAATAATCAAGGCTTCTTTAGTTTCAGAGGTAATCTTAGTGTCTTTAATATGTCCACATTCTTGACAAATGAGGTGCATATGTTCATCTTTTTTTAGTTCATATTTTGATTTTTCACCATTCATTGGGACTTCTACAATTACATTGTTTTCTTGCATGACAATAATATTTTTGTAAATAGTTGCTAGAGATAGCGTAGGGTATTGCTTTTTAACATTATCATAAATATCATCAATATTAATATGTCCAGCATCGTCTATAGATGCTAAGATAGAGGTTCGTTGTATGGTGGCTTTTAAATCATTCTCTTTGAGTAAGCTAATGTAATTTGTCATGATTTTGCCTTATGTTTTTCTAGTTAATATTTTTTTCTTTTTTCTTTGTGAATACTTATATAAATATTATAGTGAATAATACTTAAATAGGTATTCCCACACGAAGTGTGAGAATAAGTTGTTTTATAGTTCTTCTGCATGTTTACCAAGGTACTCTGCAACACCAGCTGTGTCTGCCTTCATACCTTCGTCACCTTGAACCCAACCAGCAGGACAAACTTCACCAAATTCGTTAGTGTAAAGCATTGTGTCTACCATTCTTAACATTTCATCAATGTTTCTTCCTAATGGAAGGTCATTAACTACAGCATGTCTTACTGTACCATCAGCATCAATTAAGAATGAACCTCTAAGTGCTACGGCATCGTTAAGAAGTACATCGTAATCTCTAGCAATTTGCTTAGAAAGGTCAGCTACTAAAGGCATATCAACTTTACCAATTCCACCATTTTCAACGGCTGTTTCTCTCCACGCGAAGTGTGAGAATTGACTATCTACAGATACACCAATAACATTAACACCTTTTTCTCTAAAAGCAGATGCTCTTTTTGAAAATGCAATAATTTCTGAAGGACACACAAAAGTAAAGTCTAGTGGATAGAAAAAAAGTACGGCACCTTTTTCACCCAAGTTCTCCATTAAATTGAAATCTTCAACGATTTCTCCATTTGCAAGTACGGCTGCTGCTGTAAAGTCTGGTGCTTTGTTTGTTACGATCATGGTAATTCCTTAAATAATAATTTTTATTAACAATGAAATACTATCGTATGAAAATAAAAAGAAGTTTAGATTAACTTTCTTTCTTTTTATTTATCTCTTTTGAACGCCATCTCTTATGATAATCTGCACAGGTTCAGGGGTATTTGAGCCCAAATAGGGTTCTGTAGCTTCTATGAGTATTGGAATGATTTTTCTTAAATTCTTTGACTCACCGACTGAAGAGACATCCACACGCCATAACTCTTGGTTAAGTTCATTTTTAGCTAAGAGCGTAACATAACGATTGTAATATACATATGTTTTACGATAGGTACTATAAGCCCCTCCAAACCCTGTTCCATAATAAGGATAGAAAAAAGGACTGTAATATCCACCATAACGATAACCGTGACCATATCCCATGTGAAATGAGATATTAGGTTCTGCATAGGTTTGGGTCTCTTCATTAACTTTTTCTAGTCCATAGTCAAAATAAATAGTTTGTTTGGCAGTTTGACCTGTATGGTTACGAATATAACCTTTTTGTTGTAAAACTCGTGCTAACTTTCCAATATTTTCTTGAAATATTAGTCCTGAGGAATTCTTGTTTTGATCTAAAGCTTTTATATCATAGGTACTTGGGGCAAAGGCAACATTGTTGGCTGTTATGGCATCAATAGTTACTTTATATTTTGGTGTAATAGAACATCCCGTGGTAAAGATAAGCATTGATATACTCAATAGTATAAGTAATAAAATACGTTTCATGGTTGATTGCTCCTTATAGGCTTATGTGCTATAGTTTACTATAAGTTTTCTTTGTGGAGTAATGGTGAATGAAAAATAAGAGTTATTTAGATAATATACGACTAATATAGGAATAGATATGATAAAAATTGAAACGTTAGAAGTACAACTTTATGCTGATATAGAAGAAAAAATAGGCAATGGGAAACCAAGTATCATTGCTTTTGGAATGACTCACTGTTATTCATGTTT
>CACVAZ010000172.1 GCA_902727995.1 uncultured Sulfurovum sp. | reverse complement strand
ATTGCCCAATTCATCCCTTTTCTTGTAAATTCATCGGTGGCTAAAGGTTGATTTGTCTTTTGGAGTTGAGCAAAGTAACATTTTAAGTATGTGGGGTGTTTTTTGGGTCGGATTGTTTTTGGGGTTTGGGTTTGAAGTTTATGTTGAATATTTGCTATAGATAAAAAATGATATAATTAAAATAAACGAGAAAGGTTCATAAAATGATGCAACTACAAATTAGTAACCCTAAAATGCAAAAGATTTTTGAAACACAATTTCACTCTAACACAGATAAGTTTATGGAATTTATTGTTAATTTTGTTAAAGACAATAGTAAAGTTGTAGATAGTTACATTCATAACACTACTACTCCTAAAAAGTTTTCATATCAAAAATTAGACCCAATGGAAAACTTTTATACATTAGATAAAGATGATAACGATATAGAAATGACAAACCCATTTGAAGATGTTCAAGACTCAGCTACATTTGCAAAAAAACTTAGAGAAGATTCTTATAGATGATATTTCTTGATACGAATATTTTGATTGAATATCTTAAGGGGAATAAATCTATTATTTCTCAATATTCACCAAATGAACTGTTTATTAATGATATCGTGGTTATGGAACTTTATCAAGGTGCAAAAAGCAAAAATGATTTAAGATTTATTGTCAATGAGATTTCTAATTTTAAAATATTAAAGACAAATGATGAAATTATTAAGTTGGCTACTCAATTGGTTAAAGAGTACAATTTATCACATAATATGAAAATGATGGACGCAATTATAGCATCTACCATGATGATTTATGACATCCCTTTAATGACTTTAAACTTGAAAGATTTTAGATATTTAGATGGCGTTAAGTTGGTGGATATAAGATAAAAAATAGTATTTTAATTTTGAAAAAAGGCGAATAAAAAAAGAGGGAAATACTATAATATTTGAAGTATTAAATCATGGATACACTCAAATAGAGATTAGTAACTATTTGAAAGTTTCTCGTTCTTTGGTTTCTAAACTTCTTTGTGAATAGATTGGCTTAAAATAGATTTTAAACATCTTGTTCCTTTGTTTTTTATCTATCACTATCACCTGACCCTTAGTTCAAAGTCTTCTGCTTCATCTACTCTTTTCTTTAAATTAATTGTTTCAAGATAAAGTTCGATAGCTTTTTTTAGTTGTAAGCTAAGTTTATTTGAAGAGACAGATTGACGTAAATTACTCTCACTATAACCAATTTTTTCACCCAATTCTTTATAAG
The DNA here is from genome assembly GCA_902727995.1 of uncultured Sulfurovum sp. Classification (GTDB taxonomy): domain Bacteria; phylum Campylobacterota; class Campylobacteria; order Campylobacterales; family Sulfurovaceae; genus UBA1140. The sequence goes on along the minus strand of CACVAZ010000172.1, from coordinate 1,792 downwards.
TCAAGCCCAACTCTTTAGAAACTTTTTTAACCAAATGCACTTCTTTTTCTTCCAAAACAACCACTCCTTTTTTAGAAGATTATAACAAAACCTCCCCTTTTCTTAAGAGAGTTTTTAAGTATCCTCTTTTTACAAAGTAACATTTTAAGTATGTGGGGTGTTTTTTGGGTGGGGTGGTTTTTGGGGTTTGGATATAGAGGCTCATACAATGATGCAAGTACAAAGTCTAAGTCTTTTGTTGTTGTTTAGGGTTTTAATGTATATTCAAGAAAGTTCTATTCTAAATATCATCTTTTTTAAACCTATATGTATATAATAAGAATATACAAAAAGGCACTATATGGAATTTGATTGCTTAGATGCAGAATCATTAACTGGTTTTGACTGGGATGATGCTAATGTTTATAAAAATGAAAAGAAGCATGGCTTAAACTATAAACTTATTGAAGAAGTATTTTTTAATGAACCTCTACTCATAGTTGAAGATTTTCAACATTCAGAAGATGAGTGTCGCTGTGTGGCTTTTGGAAGAGACAATAAAAATAGTAAAATCATGGTAGTCTTTACCGTAAGAGAGAAATTAATACGTGTGATTTCAGCCAGAGAAATGACAAAGAAGGAGAAAAATTTCTATGAAAACAACAAAAACAATCCCTACCTTTAAAAATGAGAATAAAGAGCGAGAATTTTGGGAGAACCATGATACCACAGAGTATTTTGATACTTCAAAAGTAAAAGTAGTACGATTTCCCAACTTGAAAAAAACAACTAAAAGTATTTCTATTCGACTGCCTGTTGATATGCTTGATGAGTTAAAAGTAAAAGCGAATAGTATGGATGTACCTTATCAGTCATTTATAAAGATGCTTTTACAAGAGGGCTTAAGTTCGAGAGCTAGGTGAGCATTTAAGAAGGATATTTATAAATATGTAAATATTCATCCTATCAAAATTAGACCATAGGTTTAATTATGTTGAAGAATGATAATAAAGCAGTTGAGGACTATGTTGATGATTATAATGAATGCTTCGACAAAGTTTTTTATGGATATAGCATTATCGAAGAGATAGGACTTGATAAAGTTATAAATAAAGCTCCAAGATTTAGGCAATGGATAGAACGAATTGAAGGTTTAGTAGAACAAAAATAAACTATCAATGACTTCTTAGCACTCACTTCTCAACTCTTTTAGCTAATTGTGTGAATTTAGGTTAGCACATCAAAATTCAATCCATGTCCAAAAAACTCGTCCCATCCCCCTTAGGCACAACCCTAATCTGCAAACCAATCCTCTCTTTCAAAGCCTCTACATGCGAAATTACCCCAACCATCTTACCTGAACTCTGTAAGGCATTCAGAGCCGTCAAAGCCATCTCTAAACTGTCGCTGTCTAAGGTTCCAAAGCCTTCATCTAAAAAGAGTGAATCAATGGATATCTTTTGACTTGCAAGAGCTGAGAGTCCAAGAGCCAAGGCAAGACTGACGATAAAACTTTCTCCTCCTGAGAGTGTACTCACAGGTCGTCGTACATCCCCTTGGAAGCCATCTATTACCTCTATTTCTAGTAGTTTATTAGAATCCAAACTTCTTTGGAGTTCATACCGTGAGCTTAGTATTTTTAAGTGTTGATTGGCAAGGTAAATGAGCTGATCTAACGTGATGCCTTGGGCAAACTTGGCAAACTTATCACCATTTGCTGAACCTATCATCTCATTGAGTTTAACCCACACTTTAAATGCCTCTTTTTTCTGCTCTAAGACGTTGATTTTACTTTCATGTTTTTTGACATTGG
>CACVAZ010000171.1:6673-15430 GCA_902727995.1 uncultured Sulfurovum sp. | reverse complement strand
CGACAGAGACAGCTGCCATTTTATTTTCAAGTGGTTCAGAGGGTGTACCAAAAGGGATTGAACTGAGTCATCAAAATATTTTAGGAAACATTAAACAGTTTATTAATGTAATTAATCCTACTAAAAATGATGTAATGTTAGGAACCTTACCAATTTTCCATTCGTTTGGGATTACGGTGACTACTTTTGCACCTCTTATCGAAAGCATCCCTGTGGTTTGTCATCCTGACCCAACGGATGGATTGGGTATTGCTAAAATGTCGCATAAGTACAATGCAACCTTTCTTTTTGCTACGGCTACTTTCTTTAGGCTTTATGCACGAAACAAAAAGATACACCCAAAAATGTTTGAAAACCTACGTATGGTCATAGCAGGAGCAGAGAAGTTACCCAAAGAGATTACGAAGCTTTTTAAAGAACGTTTTGGAAAAGAGATTTGGGAAGGGTACGGTGCAACAGAGACAGCACCAGCAGCGTCGTGTAATGTGCATGATGCCATTGTTCCTGAGACCTATCACGTGCAAGTAGGAGGAAAAGTAGGAACCATTGGGCTTCCTTTACCAGGAACAGCCATGATGATTGTTGACCCTGAAAGTTTTGAAGCGTTAAAACGAGGTGAAGCTGGTATGATTCTCATTGGTGGGGTGCAAGTGATGAAAGGCTACTTAAAAAACGAAGCCAAAACACAAGAAGTCATCAAAGAGATAGACGGCATTCGTTGGTACGTAACAGGGGATAAAGGTCACCTTGATGAAGATGGTTTTTTAACCATTGTTGACCGTTACAGTCGTTTTGCAAAAATCGGGGGGGAGATGATAAGCCTTGGTTTGGTAGAAGCTGAAATTGGAAAGCTTATGGGAGAAGAAGACCATTTTGCCATAACAGCCATCCCCGATGAAAAAAAGGGTGAAAAAATAGTACTTCTTTTAGAAGGAGAGAAAGAGATAGAGGTTTTAAAAGAAGAAGTAAAAGCTTTGGGCTTGAATCCTCTTTTTATTCCTTCTAATTATTTTAAAGTAGATGAGGTTCCTAAGTTAGGTACTGGTAAGGCTGACTTTAAGGGGGCTAAGAGGTTGGCTTTGGGGTTGGTTGATTAGGTTGACTCATCATAAAGGTTATGAAGTCGAGTATAGGCTATTAAGTATTGATGATATTGATGGGTTTATCCCTATTTAAGGGAAAAAGGTACTTTAATAAGTAAGATATTAAAAGAAGAATTGTAAGCTAAGAATTGTCTAAATTTAGACTCATGATGTGTTAACACAATTTATTCACGTAGGCATGATAGTATTAATTAAAAATAAGGAGTGAGGTATGGGCAAAACTTTAGTATTGATGGTAATTGTTAGTAATTTATTGTTAGCAAGTGAGGGAATGGTTAAAAAGTTAAAAGGTAAGGCAGAAGTAGAAAGAGGCAAACAAGTGATTGTTTTAAAAGTAGGCAGTAGGTTACAAAGTTCTGATACAATTTTAACAAAACCTAAAAGTTCTGTAGGCATAACTTTTGATGATGGTTCACGTCTGGCACTTGGTTCTGGTACAACTTTGCTGATTAATAAGTTTGAGTTTGATCCTAATAAAAAGAAGTATGATATTGATTTGGATTTAAAGAAAGGTAAAGCTGTTTTTTCTTCTGGAAAAGTTGGAGAGTTAGCTCCTGAATCGGTTAAATTTCGTATTCCTGAGGGTATCATTGGGATTCGTGGTACAAAATTTGCTGTTGAGGTTAAGTAGATGATGCATAAGCTTTTTATCATTTTTTTTATACTGGTGGCTTTTATAGGATGTTCTAAAACAACCGTTGTCCTGTTAGATAGTGGAAAGAGTCAAAATGCTATTTTAATTGCCAATGATAAAGGTGAAAAGAAACTTGATAAAGTTGGGGAGTATCTTGATTTAAAAGATAAAGACAAAGCCTTTGGGAAAGTAAAAATAATGTCTAATGATGAAATAGATAATCGTTTTGCTAAGGTATTGGCGATTGAAGCGAATAAACCTCTTAGTTATCTTTTGTATTTTAAATCGAAGACAGAATTAACGGTTGAATCCCAAGAGGTACTTAAAGAAGCCTTAGAAGCCATGAAAAAATGTCCTTCTTGTACGGTTGATATTATTGGTCATACCGATACAACAGGTTCAGCTGAAATAAATGTTGAAGTTTCACTCAAACGAGCAAGATACATTGAGTCGCTTATTCAAGAAAAAAATATAGAACTTAGTGCATTGACAGCCAAAGGTTTTGGTGAAAATGATTTATTGGTTCAGACAGAAGATAATCAAGCAGAAGAAAAAAATAGAAATGTTGAAATATTTATTAAGTAAATAGATGTTAGCATTTTTTAAAAATTTTGCTGTTGTTTTATTGGTATTTTTATTACACTTTTATTTTTATAACAGTGAATATGTAAAAAAACTTGACTATAAACTCTATGATTTAACAACAATGATTTTTAATGATTTACAGGAAGAACACAATAGCACCTACAGTGTTATTGTCGATATTGATGAAAAAAGTATTCAAAATTTTGGTCAATGGCCATGGTCTCGAATTCTTGATGCTGAACTTATCAATTTAATTAATAACATGTCCCCTTCTGCCATAGGCGTTAACATTTTTTTTCCAGAAGCAGATAGTTTATCTCCTTTATCGATAAAAGCTTTTTATCAAAAATATTTCAATATAGAAATTGATTTAAGTACTTTACCTTCTGAACTGCAAGACAATGATAAGTTTTTGGCAGAAATTATTAAAAATACAAATGCAACCCTCCCTATTTATTTGCATAATAATTTTTATTCAGCAGAACATTGTCAAAAAATGCGTTATAAAGAGAATATTTTTTCTAAAGTTGAAAGTAATTTTGTTGCATCAGAACTTTTGTGTAATCATCCCTCCATACAAGAAGGTGTGAAGCATTTTGGTTTTATGAATGCTTGGGAGGACAGTGATGGTATTTTTAGAAGAGTGCCTCTTTTTATGAAATACAAAAAAGAAGTTTTCCCCTCTTTTACTTTAGCAACTTTGTTAAGTTTTTATGAAACATTGGAGCTTGAAAAAAAAGAAGATACTGTTTTAATAAACTTTTCTGACAATCAACCAAAGGTACTCTCTGCTTCAGATGTATTATATGGGAAAGTTTTAAAAGAAGATATTCAAGGTAAAGTAGTGATTTTAGGTTCCTCTTTGATTGGTCTAAATTCAAAGCATAAAATTATGAATGGAGAAGAGGTTTCAGATAGTATGATTCACGGGATGTTGGTAGATAATATCTTAAATGATTTTCTTTTAACACAACCCGACGATTATAAAAAAGTTAATATGATTTTTTCTTTTTTTCTTTCATTGCTTATATTCTTCTTCTTATCTCGAAAAAAATATTTTCAAATTGTTATGATTCTTTCATTTTTAGGAACGCTTAGTATCGCTTCATTATTTGTGATGTATCAGAATGCTATTTATATCTCCATTGGCTATTTATGGGTTCCATTTATCTCTTTTTTAATTGTTTTAATTATTTTTCATTTAAGGGTAATGAGCAAAGAACAACAAGAACAAGAAAAACTTTTTATTAGACAAAGTAAGTTGGCTTCGATGGGAGAGATGATTTCACTCATAGCCCATCAGTGGAGACAACCTTTATCAGCCATTAACGGTACGGTTCTTAACATGGACATTGATTATCGTAAAGAAAATCTTGATAAAAAAAAGTTTAATGAATATTTAGACGATATTGAGGCGACAACAGGGTATTTATCTAAAACGATTAGTGATTTTACAGATTTCTTTTCAAAAAATAAACAGGCACATTTTTTTAAGCTTTCGACAATTATTAAGCAAACGCAAGATTTGTCACTTCGGTCAGTGGCTTGTAATATTCAAGTTATTTATGACAATACGGAGGATCTTGAGATTAAAGGATATGCCTCGGAGTTAATACAGTCTTTGTTGGTTCTTTTAAATAATGCCATTTATGTTTGTCAAAAGAACATGACAAAGAGCAAAGAAGGGAAGATCTTTATACGCGTTTTTAAAGCAGGAAAAAATGTTTTCATATCCGTTGAAGACAATGGTGGAGGGGTCGACAAAAAAGACATGAAAAAAATATTTGACCCTTATTTTACAACCAAAGAGAAGCAACACGGTACAGGCTTAGGACTCTATATTTTAAAACTCATCGTTGAGGACAGTATGAATGGAAAAGTTTCTTTAGTTAACAGTCAAGAAGGAGCAATCTTTACCATTCAGATACCCATAAACACGGAGTAGCTTTTTTAGAGCCATGCTTCTTGGTTTTTTACAAGGTAATCCCCAACCCTAAAAGCGTTGGCATAAATTGTCCATGTATAAGTAACCGAACCTCCTGTAGGCATAAAGCTTCCATCGGTGACAAAAAGGTTTGAGACTTCATGGGCTTGGCAGTATTTGTTAAGTACCGAAGTTTGTGGGTCATCCCCAAAACGACAGCCACCTGCTTGTAGGTTCGGTGGAGGGGCAGAAGACATGGAAGAGCTGACATCTTTTGCACCCATTTCTTTTAAAACATTTTCAGCTTTTTTTGCTAAATATTCAGCCACCTCTAAATCACGCTTATGTGCACCTGTGCGTATGTTGGCTACAGGAACGCCATAGATGTCTTTGTATTTTTCATCAACGGAAACAAAACAATTATCCGTAGGTAGCCAGTCATTAAAAACTTCAAAATTCAACTGCTTTGTTTTTTTGAGTTTATGATAAATCTTCTCTTGAAGTTCTTTACCCCAAAGTAACTTTCCATTGTCAAAACGCTGTTTCGTAGCTTGGGTCATGGGGTTGGCATGTTCAAAAAGAAAGTCGACAATGCCTCCTTTTACTTCTTTGTTATTTTCTTCATAAAAGTACCAATCACAAAGACTTCGGTTGACAAATTTACCTTCCACCATCAGCTCTTTAAGTGCCATAGAATTTTCATCAAACTGTCCAGAACCAATGCCTCCTGCTGAAAAAAGTAAATTTTTACCAACTTGATTGGCATTATTGGCTAAGCCATTGGGGAAGTTTTTAGACTTTGAGTTGAGCAGTAAACGTGAACTTTCAACGGCTTGACCAGCGACAATGAAGAGTTTGGCTTTAACGCGATGCTCTTCTTTTGTTTTAGTATCGACATAAACAGCTTCACTTACTTTTCTATTTTCTTCAGCTAACTGCTTGACAAAAGCATGGGTAATAATTGTTAAGTTTTTTCTTTTTAACAAAGGCTGTAAAAGCGAAGCCCTAGCAGAGCCTTTCGCTCCTGAAGAACAACCGTAAGAACCACAATAGTTTGAGTAGTAACAGTTAGCTCGTTCGCCTTTGGGCTTGGATAAAATGGCACGAGGTGTTTTGTAGGGAACATAACCCAGTTTGTGACAAGCATCATCAATCTTAGCTGAAATAGGATGTTCGTCTAAAGCAGGAAAAGGAAAGGTTTTGGTAGACCTTGGTTCATGGTGTTTAAATGGCGTGACTTCACCAGAGACCCCAACCAAACGTTCAACTTCTTCAAAATAAGGTTCAAACTCTTCATAGTTTGAAACCCAATCCACAACATTTGCTCCCTCAATGGTACCATAAGTTGATTTGAGTTTAAAATCTTTGGGCTTCATTCTATGAAAATATCCTGACATGAAGTTTGAAGAGCCTCCTACAATGTTTCCGTTAAAGAAAGTACTCTCGGTATCACGCGTAGACCTTTTTTTCCATTCTCCATTGCTATAAGACTCAAGGGTATGGTAAGCCTCTTTAAAAGAGGGGGTAACAATTTCACGTTTACAATAAGCAATTTCATCTTTGGAGAAGTCTTCTTCTTTATAAAACCCACCTCGTTCTAACATGACAACATTCATTCCAGCTTCAACCAGTTTATGGGCAACCCCTGAAGCACCAGCTCCTGTTCCTATTATGCATACGTCATAAATCATATTGTTTCACCTTTTAGGTTTTGTGCAAAAGGCACTTTGGGTTGGGGTAGACCAGCATTGTGTTCGAGCCATTTCCAGCCAGATTCATTTTTGTTTCCCCCATAAATGGGACTGGCTAAAAGAGCTTCAATGCTAAAGTAGAGAACAAAAGAGACCCAGTTTTGTCCACTATCATTTTTGTCAATGAATTCTCTAAGGGTGTCATCTTTTTCTTGTGGACTAAGACTTAAAAAATCATGGTGGTCTTGCATGAGTTCTTTGGCACCATAGTTTAAAAAAGCTAAATCAGAAGTCAAAAAAGAGGAGTGCGTAGCCACATTGGCCAAGTAAGCTGTTGCCCCAAATTCACTGGCCGAGGGTGCTAACAAATTTTTAGGAAAGAGTACTTCTTGAACAGCTGCTAAGGTTTTAAACAAATCAATCTTAATCTTGGTCTGAGTACAGCCTTGGGGCATGAGTGCTAGGGAGGTTCCAGCTAAGAGACTGACACTTATAAATATGCGTCTGCTTATTGTTTTTTTTATTTTCATTGAAAAAAGTATAACCAAGAAACATGTAGAGTTTGTTATGTTTTACGTGATTTTTTGTGTAAAAAATGTATTTAGATTTGTTTATGATTTATTTAACTTTATGGACTATAATTGATGCTAAAATTAAAAAGAAAGAAATAATATGAAATTGATTGGAATCATACGGTTTGTAAGTGGTGGCATTTTTTTAGTGCTTTTGATTACCTTGGTAGCCATAAAGTTAGTATAGTATTAACTTATATAAATTAAAAAGAAATATAAATGTTAAAAATTTTAATGTTAGAAGACGATGAAGTCATTGCGAAGCTTTTGCTTCGTTTTTTGGGACAGTATGCCAAAGTGACGCATTTGGTTTATCCTTTAGAGGCTTTAGAATTGTTAGATGAAGAGAGGTTTGACATTATTATTTTAGATTTAACCTTACCTCAACTTGATGGGTTAGAAGTCTGTAAATTGATGAAAAAAGTGAGTAAAGCCAAAATTATTATCTCTTCGGCACGTTCGGACATTAATGATAAACTCTTTGCGTTAGAAAATGGGGCTGATGACTATTTACCAAAGCCTTATGACCCTCGTGAACTTTATGCACGTATTAAGATTTTACATGCACGAGAAGAGAAAAAAGATGCCTCTGATTCTCTCTTTAAATTGGATGAAAATGCTTGTCTCATTTACAAAGAGGGGCAGGTTTTAGATTTGACCATGGCAGAGTATCAGATTATGCAACTTTTTTTAGACAATAAAAAACAAGCCTTTTCACGTTCAGACATTGCAAACTCTGTGGATTCTCATCGTTTTGATTCTGGCTTAGAGAGCATTAATGTGTTGATTGGACGATTAAGAAAAAAAGTTGAATTTGATTATAAAAATCCAAGCTACATTAAAACAGTTCGGGGCTTAGGTTATAAATTTGATGAATAGTCTTATTGTTAAAGTAAAAATTTTAGGTGCTTTTTTAGCCATTTTGGTGACACTTATGATCTATTTTGGTATGGAATATGCCATCAATTATGCCAAAGGCAGAGAGATTACCAATTCTATTTTGCTATATAAAACCTTGAAAAAAGGAGATACAAAAGTAATTCAGAATTATTTAGATGAGCATCATTTAAAAGAGATTACTTGGGGTGAGATTGAAGATGTTGTAAAAAAGGCGAGTTTTGTAATAGAAACACCAATATATAGAGAAGTTTTTGAATCAGGAAACATTGAACTTTACATTTATGAGGGGTATTATTATTACAGTTTTCATTTGAATAAAAAAATTTACTATTTTAAAAATCTTCATCGAGATGATAACTACATTTTATATCTCTCTTTAGCCATGACCCTTTTATTATTTATTTTATTGAGTATTTATATTTACATTATTAATGCCATTCGACCCATAAAAAAGCTCTATCAAAAAATCCATAATTTTGCAAATAAACGCGAGAATGTACTTGAAGAGAAGCATTTTAAAAATAAAGATGAAATAGCCCTGGTTTGTTCGGAGTTTGACAAAGCTGTTGAGCGTATTGCTAAATTAGAAAATACGCGTACGCTTTTTTGGCGAAACATTATGCATGAACTTAAAACACCCATGACACAAGGGGTTTTGATGGTACACATGTTAGAAGTAGACAATGAAGAAAAAGAGGTCTTACTAAGTACTTTTGATCGAATGAAAGAACAACTCAATAAACTCAAACAGTTGGAACATCTCTCAGCTGATACCTTAGAACTCGAGTTTCAAGAGCTAAACATGATCAACATTATTGATGACATTAAAGACATGCTTCAAGCTGATGATGGGGCAATTTCTTATGAAGCAAGACCTCAAAGGTTTAGAGTCAATACAGAATTTTTTCTGATTGCTTTAAAAAACTTGATTTCCAATGCTTTAACTTATTCACCAGACAATAAGGTTTGGATTAAACATAAAAATAACCATTTGTATGTGATTAATAGGGGGGTATCGCTCAATTCTAGTTTTGAAACCTATACAAAAGCTTTTGTTCGTGAAGACTTAAGTAAAAATGGCATGGGATTGGGGCTTTATTTATCAAAAGAGATTTTTTTAAAACATCAGATAAGCATGAAGTATAAATATTTTCATAATTATCATATGATTATTTTGGATTTTAAAAAAATTATTATTGCCTAATTGTTATTGTCGTTGTCGTTTATGTTGTTTATGTTTTGTTTATAAAAGGTTTAAAATGAATTTAATAAAGTAGCTTATAATGACCTTTAGAAATAAACAATAAAGGTATTAAAATGATAGTTAAAAGAATTTCACTGGCTACCC
>CACVAZ010000171.1:2310-6573 GCA_902727995.1 uncultured Sulfurovum sp. | reverse complement strand
GTTTATGTTGTTTATGTTTTGTTTATAAAAGGTTTAAAATGAATTTAATAAAGTAGCTTATAATGACCTTTAGAAATAAACAATAAAGGTATTAAAATGATAGTTAAAAGAATTTCACTGGCTACCCTGTTAGCCACAACCTTATTTACAACAGGGCTTACAGCCTCGTCACATCGAGAGGCTCCAGCAATAACCCAGAGTCCAAAAGTAGACGCAACCGACTTCTATATGTTTAACTCCTATGAAACAGGAAGAGAGGGCTACACAACTTTAATTGCCAATTATGTTCCTCTTCAAGACCCACAAGGAGGACCAAACTACTTTGCCATGGATCCTGACGCTGTTTATGACATTCATGTTGATAATGATGGTGACAGTATTGAAGATTTGACTTTTCGTTTTCGTTTTAAGAACGAATTGGTCAATGATGGAAAAGGGATTAGCTTAACCATTGGTGACAAAGAAGTCGCCATTCCTTTAAATGCTGCTGGAGCCATTACAGCTGGAAATACAGCTTCATTGGGACTTAAAGAGTCTTATTCTTTAGAATTAATTACAGGAGATCGTAAATCAGGTGTAGTGAGTACCTTGGCAACTTCACTTGTTAAACCTTATGATAACGTGGGTAAAAAAACTTTCCCTGACTATGCTACTTATGCAGATTCTTATGTTCATTCTGTTGCCATGGATTCTTGTACCCAAGGAGAGATGAAAGTTTTTGTAGGACAAAGAAAAGACCCTTTTGTTGTGAATTTGGGTGAGACCTTTGACTTGGTTAATTATGTACCAGTTGACCGAAGTTTTGCTCCTTTTGCCACAGCAGGGATTGAGCAGTTAGACAGTAATGATGATTTAAGACATAAAAATGTGACAGCCCTTTCCATTGAAGTCCCAACGGCTTGTTTATTATCTGATGTTAATAAAACAACGATTGGGGCATGGACAACAGCGTCACTTCCACAAGCAAGAATTTTGCGTCCAAAGGGTCAATTTGACAAAAACTCACTTCAAGGGGGTGCGTTAACCCAAGTTTCTCGTTTGTCCAATCCTTTGGTCAATGAAGTAGTTATTGGTTTAAAAGACAAAGATTTGTTTAATACGACTGAACCTAAAGATGATGCATCAAGATTTTTAGATTATGTTACGAACCCAACGCTTCCAGCACTTTTAAATGTATTGTTCTTAGACGCAGTCAATGGGGTAACGGGTGCGAATTTTGCCCAACTTAATCCTACAAACTACCCAAGAAATGACTTAGTCGCTGCCTTTTTAACAGGCTTTGAGGGCTTAAATAAAAATGGCTCTGCTTCTGAAATGTTAAGATTGAATACAGCCATTAAAGCGACCAAAAAAGATGATCAAAGTCCTTTTGGTGTGGTGGTTGGTGATTTAGCTGGTTTCCCTAATGGTCGTCGTCCAGGGGATGATGTGGTAGATTTAGCTTTACGTGTTGTGATGGGAAGACTTTGTCATCCTGTTGATTTAGATGGTGATGGAAAAGCGACCAATGACTTAGGGGTGTGTAGTCCAGAAGATGCTGTAACAGGTACCGTACCCTATACCGATGGTGCTCCAATTAGCTCTATGTACTTTAACGATACATTCCCATACTTAAAAACGCCACTTGCTGGTTCTCCAAACTAAGGGATTAGATGATGAAAACTTTAAAATACCTACTCATGACATTGTTTGTTATGGGTTTATTAATAGGTTGTGACAATGACAATAACAATGATGGTAATAGCGAAACAGTATTTGCTACGGATGTAAAAGCAGTGCTTAGTCAGAGTGAAAATGATGAGCCTTTAGAAATTAGTGATTCAGTGGATACCACAACGAATTTTGATGCACTGCTTTAGAACTTAGAAGAAGCATTATGGCTTCTTCTACTTATTGATATAAAGGACAAACCCTTGAGATACTTACTCTTTTTCATTTTATTTTCCAATCTACTTCTAGCAAAACCCTTTAGCCCTGAAAGTTTAGACGATGTTATTTTTACCTTAGAAGCAAATACTGCTGAAAGTAAACAAATTTCATTGCTTTTACAACAAATTGAAAAAGAGCCAAGTAATTTAGAAGCTGTTGACCAATTGTTAAGCCTTTACATCAAATTAGGAAAAAGCAAGGCAGATACTTCTTACTTAGGTTATGCCAAAGCTTTTTTAGCACCGTATTTACTTAAATATCCGAATGCTTATGGCTTAACCCTGCATCAAGTTGATATTTTACAACATACACATCATTTTGATGAAGCACTGCACCTACTTAAAAGTTTGACAGCAAAAAACATTAAGGCATTAGAGCCTTACCTTATGACAGCCATTATTTATCAAGCAAAAGAAGATTATGTGGCTTCACTTTCTGCTTGTAAAAAATTACTCTTTCGTTCTTCTCATTTAATCTCTGCTACCTGTTTGAGTTTCAGCCAATCTTATTTGGGAAAATTACCAAGCAGTTATGCCTTACTTCAAGATGTTTATGCCAAAGCAAAAAAAGAAGATCAGCATGAAAAATCTTGGGCTTTAACTTCTTTGGCTGATATGGCGTATCGTTTGGAGAAAAAAGAAGCTTCTTTAGCGTATTTAAAAGAGGCTTTGGCTTTGGATGTAAAGGATTATTTTGTGTTGAAAAAAATGAGTGAGCTTTACCTAGAACAAAAAAAGTATGAAAAGGTCAAAGTTTTACTAGCTCCCTATGAGTATGTTGATGCATTGTTATTAAGACTTACGGTTGCCAAGGAAAAGTTAGGAGAAGAGGTTGGTTTAGCAAAAGAGAACTTAAAATCTTTGTTAAAGACCCTGAAACTTAGTGGTGAATCGCCTCATAAAGAAGACTTACCTTATTTTAAAATGTTAGGAATCAAATGAAATTTTTATTTTTTATGCTCTTAAGCATTCATCTTTATGCACATCAAAACAGTTTGGCACTTTTAAGCTTAGATGTTCAGGGTAGTAAACTACAGGGTTCTTACAAATTAGCCATTAAAGATGCACAAACCTTGGTGAACTTAGACACAAATTTTGATACTAAAGTAACATGGAGAGAGATTTTAGCACAAGAAGAACGCTTAAAAACTAAAATTCAAACACAGCTAGTAGTGACAACAAAACTTAAGCCCTGTAGTTTAACTCTTGATGCACCAATGCTTTTAGACTATTTGGACAGTAATAAGTATTTGCATTTTAACATTCGTGCTTCTTGCCAAGAAAAGATAGAGCTTTTAGGCTTAAAGTACTCCCTACTTTTTGACAAAGACCGTTTACACAAAGCCTATGTGAATATTCTTGCAAATGGCAAGAGCCATAATACGCTCTTTTCAGAAGATAAGTTAGAAACACAGATTGATTTAAAAGCATCTTCTTTTTGGAATACCTTTTATGAATTCATTAAACAAGGGATTATTCATATTTTTATAGGCATTGACCACATACTTTTTTTGATTGCACTTCTTTTGCCCTCGGTTCTTTTTAGGCATCAAAAAAAGTGGCAACCCAATGTTTCGTTTAAAAGCACTTTTATCAATGTTTTAAAAATTGTAACAGCTTTTACCGTAGCCCATTCTATTACTTTGAGCTTAAGCATTTTAGGGTTGATTTCTCTTCCCTCATGGCTGATTGAATCTTTTATTGCTTTTTCAGTCGTCCTTGCTGCTTTGAATAATTTTACAGGAACCATAGAAAAACGTTTGTGGATTTTAGTGTTTATTTTTGGACTCATCCATGGTATGGGATTTGCTTCCGTACTTATGGACTTAGAACTACAAGAAAGCTCTTTAATCCTCGCTTTATTAGGCTTTAATCTTGGGGTAGAGTTAGGTCAAATAGCCATCGTAAGCCTACTTGTACCTTTTATTTATGTGTTAAGAACAAAACGCTGGTATGTGCCAATGGTTTTGTATTTTGGTTCATTGTTAATTGTACTCATGGGTTCTGTGTGGTTGTGGGAAAGAGTTTCAGAGGGTTTAAGCCTCTAAGTTTATTGAACTTTAATTTTCATTAAGTCCTCGGCCCAAATGATTTTGCCTTTGTAGTTTTTACGAATGAGTTCTAAACTCTCTTTTTCTGAATCATAAGTACGTTTCATTCTATGAGAAAGTATCAAGTTTTTCACCCCAGCTTTATGTGCCACCTCCCCAATGCGTGTGGGTGTAAGGTGTAACTTTTTAGCATAGCTTCCTGCATGTTGGGCTATGGCATGATGGACTATCAAATAATCAGCATGGTGGGCTAAGGTAATAAGTTTTTCACTTTGGGCTGAGGT
>CACVAZ010000171.1:0-2210 GCA_902727995.1 uncultured Sulfurovum sp. | reverse complement strand
AAAAGCTTCCTTGGTTAATTGGGGCTTAGTATAACATAGAGTCTGTTTAGTATTTGTATGTTTTGCTAATTTCGACAACTTCTGCTTTTTTTCTCATTGGATTTAGCTACGATATCTATTTCATAAGCCACAGAACGACCAGCACTACCTTCTTTTTGAAGTAAACATTTTTTATAAACTAAATCTTTCAGTTCTCTAGCTGCTGTGGGTTTACTGACTTTAGTTAGAGAAGCATACTTTCGTGTATTGATACCACCTTCAAAATTTCCATAACCAACGTCGAGTAGACGATTAAGAATCTTTATCTGCCGTTCATTTAATACAGTAGCTCTATGCTTATCCCAAAATGCTGTTTTATCAAGTATGAACTTTATGCTTTCTTTAGCATCTTTTAGTGCTTTTAGAAATGTTTCTAAAAACCATTCAAGCCATTCAGTTATATCGACTTCACCTTTTGAACTCTTTTCCAATACATTGTAATAAGCTTTTTTATCATTTTTGATGGCTGTTGAAATGGAATAAAGCTTTTGTTTTTTGTTAAGTTCCTTTGCCAATACCCAATCAGAAATAGCTCTTGCTATTCTACCGTTACCATCATCTAAAGGATGAATTACCACAAACCAAAAGTGAGCAATACCTGCTTTAACAATACTAGCATCGTCTTCATTTAACCAAGAAAAAAAGTCACGCATCTCTTTTTCTAGGTGAGAGCTAGGTGGTGCTAAATAATGTACTTTTTCTCTTCCTATCGCTCCTGATACAATTTCCATTTCATCGTTTCGATATCTTGCTACACGTATGTCATGTAGTGTATTGTGTTTTGAAGGAAAAAGAGCATAGTGCCAAGAAAAAAGCCGAGATTCATCCAATGGTTTTTCTATGTTAGAAACAGCATCTATCAGTATGTCAACCAGTCCATCAGTTTTTTTGTTGGAACTGTCTTTTAATCCTATCTCTATACGAAATTTATTAGATAAAGAAGAACGCACCGAGTCACGACTTAACATTTCACCCTCTATGGCTGAAGTATCAATAACCTCTTGGGTAAATATCTCTATTTGAGCTTTTCCTAAATCTTCATTATTAATGCCCATATAGATTCCATCCAACAAGCCTTGATAATACTTTATCTCTTGTAATATTGGGTCTAATTTTGTTTGATTGTATTCAAAGTTAGGATAAGCTTCTCTTTGCCATATCCATTTTTTTTCAAGTGACATTTTTTATCTTTTTTACCTTTGATGGGATTATTCTTCTTAATCATATCATATTTTGATTTGATTAGAGTAATTAATCGTATCAAAGATAAAATATAACTCAAAAGTGAGTCTGTTTAGTATTTGTAATTATGTTAGAATACTC
This sequence comes from uncultured Sulfurovum sp., assembly GCA_902727995.1. Taxonomy (GTDB): domain Bacteria; phylum Campylobacterota; class Campylobacteria; order Campylobacterales; family Sulfurovaceae; genus UBA1140. The sequence continues at coordinate 848 of CACVAZ010000171.1, read as the reverse complement.
AAAAATTAATATGAGGAAAAATTATGGCAAAAGATCATTATTTTGATATTACAGCGAAGTTAGACATGATGGAGATGAAAAATGCTGTCATTATGGCACAAAAAGAGCTAAAGACACGTTTTGATTTTAAAGGGGTAGTCGCAGAGATTAAACTCAATGAAGCAGGGAAAGTTCTTTCTCTTAGTTCTTCGTCTGAAGATAAAGTAGATGCTTTAAAAGACATCTTAATTTCTAAGCTCATTAAACGTGATATTTCAGGTAAATCTCTTGAAGAGGTCAAGACCGAGGGCATTTCTGGTGGAAATACCAAGATAATTTATAAAATAGTTGATAGCATTGAAAAAGATGAAGCCAAAGAGATAGTTAAAGCCATTAAAGCAATGAAGATTAAAGTGACACCCTCAATTCAAGGTGATGAGGTTCGTGTTACAGGAAAAAAAATAGATGATTTACAAGCCGTTATGACAGAAGTGAAGACGCTTGATTTAAAAGCACCATTGGTTTTTGGAAATTTTAAATAGTTATTTTAATTACAATATTAACTAACAATTTATGTTTGAATCAATGCCAAAATACTTTGAAATATGTTAACTTTAACTTCAATAAGTACTTTTTTTTGACTTTTTAAGTAGCTATATCGTATCATAAATCATACAAAAAATTACTAGCCTAAGCGAAGAAAGAAGACTAATGTTAAATACCATAGAGATTGCAAAAAATATTTTTACATTAGAAGCGAAAGCGATTAATAACTTATCTTTATTGTTAACAAACGATTTTAATGATGCTGTTCAACATATTTTAACGTCAAAAGGTCGTTTGGTCATTTCAGGCATGGGAAAATCTGG
>CACVAZ010000170.1 GCA_902727995.1 uncultured Sulfurovum sp. | reverse complement strand
TAAACAAGCGTATGGTAGATATGTTTGGTCAACCTTTGTAACAAGCTATAGGTCTGAATCGCTTCGCTTTGTTCATAAAAATTAGCAATCCACGCATTTAATATGGTCTTTGTCTCTTTTGAAGGCAGTGTCATATAAGGGAAAAGGCTAACATGCTCAAAATCCTTATACGAAAAAGGATACTCTATGGCATAATTGGCGACCATAAAATCTAAGGGAGACTCATTAAACTGCTGAATAATCACTTCACTCTCAATAAAAAGTTGTTGGGTTGTTTGGTTAAAGTTAGCAATGGCAAGAGAGTTTCCTTCCACATCTCTGTTCCAAAATATTTTCACCTCTGGGTTACTTTTTAAGTGAAAAGATTCAATGCGTAATTCATAATCTTCTCTGGGACGTAACAACAACTGATGTCTACCCAAGGTCACTTCCTCTGAGTAGTTATAATAAGTACGATGAATAATTTTATAGCGTTTCATAATTGTCCTAAATAAAGAAGATTAAAAATAATTTTAGACCATATTATAGTCTATTTTTTCCTAATAGCCTACAAATATTGATGAAAATATATTCAATACTATGCTGTTTAATCATGCGTATTGTTGTATAATAAAAAACACCTAAGTCTAGGTACTTAGAACTAAAGGAACTACCCCATGCAAAAACTAACTCAAGAAGGTCAAAACCTCGTTAACGACCTTAGTAACCGATACAATTTAAGTTCAGATGCTGTCATTCACATGATTGTGGCTGTCAATAATGGAGGAGGAACAATGGCCCAATTTAATTCTCCAGAACTTGGTGGAGGAGGTCAATGGATGCAAGGTGGCATGACCATGGTAGGTGACATGTTTAACAGTGGTCTTAAAAATACCGTCGATAACCTTTGTACTGAAATCGCCAATGCCTTAGCCACCATGACTATATTTCCAGTTATTCCAGCAGGAACCAAAGGAAGTAATCAATGGTGGCCTACCAATTTAGGTACACCTTTTAGCTCTGGTGGACAAAACAACATACGTTACGCCGTATTTCCACAAAGACTGGCTGTGGAATTGAATGGAGAAACAACCGTTTATGATACCCTTGACAACAATATTTCAGGTGTTTCACAACAACAAGGAGGCGATAGTAGCCTTACTTTTAGCAGTCAATATGGAACCATTTCAGTCGCAACCCTACCCATTGTTTCAGGTGCAGGTATTCCTCCTACGCCACAAACTAACTTTGCGCAACCCAACTTTACCCAACCCATAGAAAACAACCTTAACCATGAAACAGACATCAATCAAGAGATTCTCTCTTCCTTTGAAGAAACTAAACCCCTTCAAGAAACGCCATCGTCTAATACCATCATTGAGTTAATTGAAAAACTCGCACAGTTACATGAGGCTGGGGCATTAACCAATGATGAATTTAATACTAAGAAAAGTGAGTTACTTAGTCGACTCTAAAGCCCTTAGAAAAAATATGACAATTTGACATATTTCTAGGTCTATTAACACGGTAATTAAACAAGCTAGAAAACTCTTTGCTTAAAGTCCTCATAGGCTTTTTAATTTGCAGAGTTTTCTTCTTTAAAGTTTAAACTTAAATTACAATACATATTTATATCAATTACGACAACTAACGAGGTTCTACAATCTATTAAAAAACAAAATAAAAGGAAAAAATATGCGTAATATCATCTTAATTTTATGCTTAAATGCATTGTCTATGCTTCAAGCTACAGAAGTAGCCAGTTACCAAGAATCGTTCGATAAGCTCATGGTAAAGAGGGCAGAAGCTCCTGCTAAATACTCTCCAAAAGAACAAGAAATTATGAAACAAGCGACTCTCTCTTTAGCTGAATCATTTCCCAATCCAGGAGTACAAGTTGGTGAAAAAGCACCCGATTTTAACCTAATAAATGCTTTTGGCAAAGAAGTTAACCTCACTAATGAGCTTAAAAAAGGTCCCGTTGTTCTTGTCTTTTATCGTGGTGCGTGGTGTCCTTATTGTAATATACACCTTGCTGTACTAAGCCAAAGCCTAAGTGAATTTGAAAAATATGGTGCTCAGTTAATTGCTGTAACTCCACAAAAAACAGAGAAGTCAGCAGAACAAATAAAAAAAGATGCTTATCCTTTTGAAATTCTAAGTGACTTAAATAACAGTGTAATGAAAGCGTATAAATTATACTTTGAGTTATCTAAAGAGTTACTAGCTGTATATAAGAAAAATGGACTTGATGTAGAGGCATACAATGGTAAAGACCATACAGCATTACCAGTCCCAGGTACTTTTATTATTGATACTAAGGGCGTTGTTAGAGCCATGCAAGCAGAAACAAATTATAAACTTCGTATGGAACCCAAAGATATTATTGATGCATTGATAAAAATATCAAAAGAGAAATAATAAGCTTAGCTAAGAGGATTAGCTACTTTAATCCTCTTACTATTTGTGGTATGGATTCGCTTTGTAGATAGTTATATGAATTTAAATCACTATATTAAATAGTCAACCCTTAAAAAAATTTCAATCACTTTAAAAGTCAGCATACTTGGAACCAATGACTTAAGCTTTTCTTCTTCTTTCAGAGTTGAAGCCTCCGATTCCGAAACAATCAAATTTGTAATTGTCTCTTTAAGCTATTTTAACTTAATTTGTCACAAGATGTTATTTATACTTTATAAATATAATAAAATATTCAAAAAGAAATATTATTATAAATTTAATGTCAATATGACATATTTTACTCGTAATTAAATTTCTTATTGATATAATTTTTAAATAACAAGTCTACATAAATGAAAAAGGATAAAAAATGCACCTAGAATCAAATTATCAAGCTCGACAATCGCTTAATCATCAATATTCAAAAATAAAAGGTGCATCAGCCATTAATGATGTTGCTATTGGTTTTGGAAAAGGCTGGATAGTTTTTGCCGTTTTGTCTGCTCTAGCGAGTGCTTTTTCTTTTTACCAAGACTTCTACAAATCTTTAGGAGTCATGAGTACCCTTATGGTGGTTATTGTCTTGGCAATTGCCTTAGAAGGATTCAAACATCTCTCTATAAAAGGAATGTTTTCAAGTATGAACTTTATTAGCAAAGGGCTAATTTCTTTTATTGCGATAGGACTGATTGCTGTAAGTTTTTATACGCATTTTAAAAGTATTCAAACTTTTCAAAAAAACCTTGTAGGAGATGACTTAAAAAAAGAAATCGCCTATCAACGTGATTTACAAACGGTGCAAAACAAACAAATTAGTAGCATTTTAGCCTCTAACCGAGAACTTTCCAAAGCCTTAAACAATGGATCTTCGAATGATGACCAATCTTCTGTACGAAGTGTTGAAAGCAATAATCAGCTCATTGGTACACTGCAAAAACTCTCCTTACAAAACAACATGAGCAATACCAATCTTATTTTAGAACAGTCCAAAGCCACTGCTAACACCACATCTTCAGCTATTTTGGTCATATTTATTATGATTGAAATTATGGCACTGTTTAGCATTTTGAGCAAGATTATTGTAGTGGACAATGTCTCAGCTAACATTAAAGACTTTGTCAATGTCATGGACAGACTTGATGAACTCGAAAACAACACCTATCAGTCACTAAGTTCACAAAAAGTACAACAAACGCAAGAACGCATTAAAATGGTACAAAAGCACAACAAGAGGCTACATCATGCAGAACTTAAAAAGATTTCCTTTCAAACACTCAATAATGAAGAGGAAGAACTTGAAGTCAAAAAACCAAAAAGAAGAAAAAGAGTGACTCCAAAAACAAAAGCTGTTCAAGAAGAAAATCAATCAGACAATCTCTACCTTAGCAAATTTGACCAAACCGAACAAAAGCTCTTAAATCTTTTATGGAAGAATGGTACGGTAAAACCAAATGAAGCCCTCACCTCTCGCAAAAATGTTTTAGAACAAGCAGGAGTACTCAAAGGTAAAAGTGGCGTACTTTCTAACCTCTATGCCAAGTTACTTGAGCGTACTTATGTTGAGTTTGACAAACGCTACAAAGCCAAAGTAAACTTAGTCGCTTAGCAAAAATATGACAATTTGACATATTTCTAGGTCAATCAACAGAAATCTACTAAAATGGTGATACTATTTTACAACTTAAGGATTATAAAGGATGTCAGTAACCATGGATGCAAATAAACAAAAAGCTTTAGATATCGCAATGAAACAAATTGATAAAAATTTTGGAAAAGGTACGATTGTACGACTAGGAGATAAAGACATTGAACCCATTGCTTCCATTAGTACAGGTTCACTAGGATTAGATATGGCACTTGGAATTGGGGGGGTACCTGTAGGCAGAGTCATTGAGATTTATGGGCCAGAGAGTTCAGGAAAAACAACCTTAGCCCTACAAATTACGGCTTCTGCCCAAGCAGAGGACAAAGTATGTGCCTTTATAGATGCTGAACATGCTCTTGATGTTCTGTATGCTAAAAACTTAGGTGTAGACGTTGAAAATCTTTTGGTTTCTCAACCAGACTTTGGCGAACAAGCCCTTGATGTTTTAGAAACATTGGCACGTTCTGGTGCTGTTGATGTTATTGTCGTGGACTCCGTGGCTGCGCTTACCCCAAAAGCAGAAATTGAGGGAGAAATGGGAGACATGCAAGTAGGTCTTCAAGCACGTCTTATGTCCAAAGCCCTTAGAAAACTTACAGCTGTTTTACACAAAACAAATACCACAGTCATTTTCATTAACCAACTGCGTATGAAAATTGGGATGATGGGCTATGGTTCACCAGAAACCACAACAGGGGGAAATGCGCTTAAATTTTATGCTTCGGTTAGAATTGATGTAAGAAGAATTGCTACCCTTAAACAAGGTGAAGCACAAATTGGTAACCGTGTGAAAGCCAAAGTCATTAAAAACAAAGTTGCCCCTCCCTTTAGACAAGCAGAGTTTGACATTATGTTTGGAGAGGGTATCTCCAAAGAGGGTGAGTTGGTTGACTATGGGGTTAAACTCGACATCATCGACAAATCAGGTGCTTGGTTCTCTTATGGAGAAATGAAACTTGGACAAGGTAAAGAAAATGTCAAAGCGAAGTTTAAAGAAGATAGCACACTTAGAGATGAAATTGAAGCTAAAATCAAAGAAGCTTTAGGCATTACAAGTATGCTAACCATGGATACCAAAGAGATTAAAGACAGTGATGAGGAGGCATAAACTTTAAGCTAAAAGTCTACAAATGCACCTAAAAAAGGTGCCTTCTAGTTGAACTTCTTTAAATATTAAGTGTAACTTATTAGAATAAGATTAGCTATATATTAACGCTAAGGGAGTTTTCCTCATGTTCATCTTAAAAAACTTAATTCTACTTATCTCATTACTACTCTTCACGGCTTGTTCTTCAATAAGTCATAAAAATCCTAATACGCTATCAAATAACAAAGTATATGCCATTGCTTCTTTTTGGAATTATACAGAAACCCCCATGGCTGGACTTCGTGCTGCAAGTATTGTTGAATCGGTACTTTCTCAAAAAAACATAAGCATTCATTCGCTTATTGATGGGGCTGATGATGTTGCTTTAAAAAAAAGTAAACACGAACTTTTTAACATTCAAAAAGAACAAGCAAAAGCCATGGGAGCCAATTATCTCATAATAGGTAATGTACAAGAGTGGCAATACAAAACAAGCATTGACAACGAACCTGTGGTCAGTTATACCATCAAAGTCATTGATCTTTCTAACAATGCCATTGTCTTTAATGCTGTAGGGGCAAAAAGTTCTTGGGGACATAAATCCATAGGGGTTGTTGCCCAAGAGATTGCCAAAGAATTAATCCCAAAATTTACGAACTAACTGCATGACCCTTAAAAAACAATCTCCTCTACTTCAAGCATTTGAAGTTATTATCTTTACCCTTCTCATTGGAAGCATTGGCTACTACATTGAGCCTAGCGACCCTCTTTTGGTCAATTCTAATTTTTCTTTTATGATTTTATGGTTAGCCATAGTCACTCTTTTTTACGGAATAAATATGGGGCTTATTATGTGGATAAGCTTTGCCATTATGAGTTTTGTCTCTTATAGTGGAGATGCTTTTTTTGCCAGTATTTTACTCGAAAACCTCTTTTTTGTTTTTCTTTTTGGACTTTTTTTCTCAAATTTACATGATGAGATGGACAAGCATAAAATTAAAAATAAATATTTACAATTAAGACTTAAAGAGTTAACCAATGCTTTTTTTACTTTAAAAATCTCTCATGACAAACTCGAATCCATTTATATTATTCAACCAGCTTCTTTTCGTTTTGTTATTTCAGAAATTTTAGAAAGTTCAAGTCACAACACCCCTGAACAAAGTGCTGAAAATACCTTAAAAGTATTAAAAAAGTTTTTTGCTGTCAATTCTGCCATGATTTTTCGTGTTAAAGGCAGTCACATTCAAGAGTGCTATGCTTCTGTTGGTACTATTTCCAGAGAAGTAAATCAGCAAGACAAGCTTATTGAAGATGTTTTAACCCATAAAAAAGCCATGTATCTTGGCGACCTTGAAGACAAAGAGCAGACTTCTTACATTTACGCTGTTCCTTTTTTAGACCAGCGAAATCACATCGTTGCCATACTCATTGTTAAAGAGATTCCTTTTCTTAACTACAACCAAGATACCTTACTTAAGATTTCAGTGGTCTTTAATTACATCTGGACAGAGTATAAAAAACGTCATTCAATTGATAAAATTAGAGGAAAAGAGAACCAAGCCCTCTCTTTAAAAAATGAGAAACACGAACGACAAGACATTGTTGATTTTAAACTCGAAGTCATTCGGCTCTCTAACATTTTAAAAGACTACAACATTGACAGCCGTATCTACTCTATCTATACGAAAAGTAAATATTTAGACAAAGAGATTGAAGATTTTCTTTATGAAAATGAACTCTTTGAAGTTTTAGATCAATACATTTCTATTAAATGTGGGAATCAATACATTCACTTAGTCCTCTTTCCTCTTGTTTCTAGCCCTACTCTTCATCAACGAATCAATGACATTGACAAAGCATTAGAAAACATTGAAAATCAACTAAGAGTAACCATGCTTGAAGAAGGGCTTCAAAATCATCTTAGTAAAAAAAATTATGCAGGATTACGAAAAAAGCACATTTCAGTAAAAAATTTTAATAACCTAATGAAAGAGTACACTTGTGAATGAAACCATTAACTTAGACCTCATCAGTAAGCTCCTCATGCAACAAAACAGTGCTGAAGAAATTGCTATTTTTATTGTCGCTGAAATCATTTTTTGGATTATTTTATCTTTTTTTCTAATTCAATTTTTACCTAAAAAATACAAACCTTACAAAAAAGAGATTCTTCTTTTTTTTATTGTGCTTAATATTGGACTGCTTTTTATTGGCATACTCTTAACCATTATCATGATGTTATTTGGGCTTTCATGGGCAACCCATCGTCTAAGTCGTCCTTCTTATGAAACCATTTATTTTGAAGAGCAAGTAGCTGAATTTCCCATTGTCTACAGTCAATTTCAAGAAGGACTACTCCGAATGGAGGGTGAACAACAACATTCTTTGTCCAGTGATGAAAAAATTAAATCTCTAAAAATTTTGTATGAAATGAATACCCAAGGAAATATTGCCAAAATTAAACATTATTTATCGGACAGTTCCGATGAAACACGCCTCTATGCTTTTGCCTTGGTTTCCTCTTTTGAAAAAAAATTAAATGACCGAATTACGAACATTCAAGAGGAGATAAAAAACTGTAGTAATCAAGACAAACTTGAAAAGTTTCGTTTTGAATTAGCACAAGCCTACTGGCAGTTCATCTTTCATGGCGTTGTCAATGAACAACTTAGTTCTTTTTACACCCAAAAAATAGCCCAAGTTTTAAAAGACAACAAAAGTACCCCCTCTTCTTTTATTTTACTGGGGAAAATACATATTTTTAACGGAGAATTTAGCCAAGCAGAAGAGGCATTTTTAAGAGCCATAAAATTAGGGGTACAAAAAGAATCCCTCTACACTTACTTAGCAGAAATTAAATATGGACAAAAAAAATACAATGACATTGCACAATACATCGCTAAAGATGAATTTAACATTGATCTACGTTTAAAACCTTTGGTTCAAATGTGGAGTCAAACATGAAAGTCATACACGACACAGGCGAACCTGACATTTTAATTCCCTCGGAGGGAACCTATCCTTATGTACGAGGAGGAGTCTCTTCATGGATTGCACAACTGATTGCAGGACTACCCCAATATAAATTTGGCATTGTTTTTATTGGGAGTAAACGTGCTGAATATGCCCCTAAACCTCTGTTTGAATTTGCCAATAACTTGGTTTATGTTGTCGAACTTTTCATGTTTGATGAAACAGAAAAACCAAGCATCAAAGCCCACAATGGAAAACCCAAAGATTTTGAAAAAATTGAAGAACTTTATCAATGGTTTAAAAATAAAAAAGAGAAAGAGAGCTTTCCTTCAGAAATAAAAGAATTAAATTTTTACCTCAATAAAATAACAGAAATCGATTTTTTATACAGTCGTGAAGCTTGGTACTTCATTGCCAATAAAAATACCCAAAACTGTAGTGAAATACCTTTCTTGGATTATTTTTGGACGGTACGAAGCATTCACATTCCCATTTGGAAAATTGCGAAACTGGCAAAAGCTGTTAAACATAAAGGACGTATTGTTCACTCTCCCTCAACAGGCTATGCTGGTTTTTTAGCCACGCTCATTGCTAATGATACAGGGAAACCCTTTATTTTAACCGAACATGGTATTTACACCAAAGAACGAAAGATTGACCTCATCTCCTCTTCTTTAAATCATTACAAAAAACTAGATCTCTTTAGAGAGTCGGCTGAAGACAATTACATTCAAAACATGTGGGTCAAATTTTTTGAGGGTATTGGAAAAATGAGTTATGAAAAAGCAAATCCTATCCTTTCTTTATTTGGGGTTGCCAAAGAGACCCAAATTGCCTATGGTGCCAATGCTCACATTTGTGAAGTCATTCCCAATGGGGTTGATGTTCATAAACTAGGAGCAACTTTAAAAAACCGTCCAAAAGGTGTGCCTAAAATCATTACCCTTATTGGTCGTGTTGTTTCCATTAAAGACATTAAAACCTTTATTCGAGCCATTCAAATTACGGCTCAAAGTATTCCTGACATTGAAGCATGGATTGTAGGTCCCGATGATGAAGAGAAAGCTTATGCCAAAGAGTGTCATGAACTCATTGAGATTCTTGATGTAAAAAAACATATTAAGTTTTTAGGCTTTCAAAACATTGCTGACATCTTACCCCAAAGTGGTCTTTTGACCCTCACTTCCATTAGTGAGGGAATGCCTCTGGTTATTTTAGAAGGTTTTGCAGCTGGTGTGCCTTGTGTTGCTACCGATGTTGGTTCGTGTAAAGAGTTAATTTTTGGAGGTGAAGACCCAGCTGATAAGGCACTCGGTTCAGCTGGTTACATTTGCGAAATAGCCAACGTAGAAGCACTCGCACAAAGCTACATTAAACTGCTTGGCAATGAAGAGAAATGGCTAAAAGCACAAGCAGTTGCTCTCAAACGGGTCAACACCTTTTATACCCAAGAGCTTTTTCTCAATAACTATCAAAGAATCTATGAAGATACCTTTTCTAAAATGGACAAACAACAGGAGACCCCATGGCAGGAATAGGATTTGAACTTAAACAGATTCTTGAAGAGAAATCTTTGGTCTCTGTCTTTAAAACCTTTGGTTATTCAGCTGTTTTAAGTTCTGGTCCATGGGTTATTTCCATGATTATTATTTTAGGGATTGGTCTTTCAAACATCTATCTCTATCATACTGACGAGCCAACCCAAACCATGTTAAAAGCCTCAGTAACTTATGTCTCTGCTTTGGCTCTTAGTTCCATTTACACAGGTTTTTTTCAACTTCCTTTTACGCGTTTTGTGGCTGATAGAATCTATGAAAAACGTCACTATTTGATTTTACCTAACTTTATTGGTACTATTATCTTAACCATTATGGGAGGCTTTTTAATTGCTTTACCTTTAGCCATTTTTCTGTTTGACACCCAATCTAATCTTTTTGTACTATTTTATATCACCATGTTTATTGTTCTCTCTTGTGTTTGGGTTGCCAATATTTTGGCTGCGAGTTTAAAGCTCTATAAACAAGTGATTATCTTTTATCTATTGGGTTATGCTTTGGTTTATCTTTGTGCATACTTACTTAGAAACTATGGAATTGAGGGACTACTTATCTCTTTTATTATTGGGAACAGTTTACTCTTTATTTTACTTTTTCTAGGGGTTATTTACTATTACCCCTCTTACAACAAAGAGAATCAACACTTTATTCGTTTTGATGTTTTTAAAGAAACGTTTGGAAAATTTTATTGGAAACTTGGCTTTTCAGGGATGTTTTACAATATTGCCATTTGGATTGACAAAGTTCTTTTTTGGTTTAGCCCTATTGTGGGCTACATGGTCATTGACAAGCTTCATGCTTCGATGGTCTATGACTTTCCTATTTTTTTAGCCTACCTTTCCATCATCCCTGGTATGGCGATTTTTTTCTTTCGTTTAGAGGTTGATTTTGCAAAGTCTTATGAGAAGTTTTACCGAGCCATTAATAAGCATGGAACGTTAAAGCAAATCAAATACCATAAACAAGGTATGATTAAAGCCGTTACCAAAAGCATTCATGAAATTCTTTTTGTGCAAGGAATGTTTAATATTTTACTTTTTTTAAGTGCTGAAAAATTATTTGAAATTTTTGCACTGCCCAAACTCTATCTTCCTCTTTTCTATGTCGATGTTATTGGGGTGCAATTACAATTAGGATTTATGTCTATTTTGGCCTATCTTTACTACCTTGACCGACAAAAAGAAGCCCTGCTTTACACCTTAGCCTTTGTCCTACTGAATGCCTTGCTTACATGGATTAGTATTCAAATGGGACCTTACTTTTATGGTTATGGTTATAGCGTTACCCTACTTATTTTATTTGTAGCAAGTATTCAAACACTTAACAATATTTTACAGGAGTTGGATTATAAAACATTTATGTTGCAATAAAGTTGTACTGCTTTTTCTATTACTGCTTTCAAATCTACTGGCAAATTCAGCAGAAAATGAGCGTTATGCTTTTATTTACAGTAAAAATATTGATGATAGGTTTATTAACTTCTATGACAAAGTGGTGGTTGAAGCTGATGCTATTGACAATGTTTATGCCTTACGTTACCCTAAAAAAATGGTCGCTTACGTCTCTGTCGGTGAAATTGAACCTTGGCGAAAAAGCAAAAGTCCTTATAAAAAGTCATGGGTGCTTTCTAAAAACAAAACATGGAACTCCTTAGTGGCTGATCTAAATCAAGAGGAGTATCAAGCTTTTATTTTTAAACGTATTAGTAAACTTCATAAAATGGGTTACCGTCATTTCTTTTTAGACACTATAGATTCCTATCATGTCACAGCTAATGATAAAGCCTTATTTAAAAAGCAACAAAAAGCACTTATCTCCTTCATTCATAAACTGCATAAAAAATATCCTAAAGCTAAAATCATTATCAACCGTGGGTTTGAACTTTTAGAAGAAATCCATAAAGATATTCATGCTGTCGTGGCAGAGAGCCTCATTGCCCGTTACAATCATGACAAAAAAAGGTACATTAACGTTCCCGAAAGTGACTACGAATGGCTATATAGCAACTTCAAAAAAACACAAGCGTATGGGCTAGAAGCTATTTCCATTGAATACAGTAATCAGTCAACCAAAGCACGAGTAGAAATTGCTCAAAAAATCAAAGCCTTAGGCATCACCCCTTATGTGACCGATGGACTGCTTCAAGAACAAGGAGAGTGTGAAGTAGAACGCATACGCCGTGATGTACTTGTTTTGTTTAACCAATCAATTTTTCAAGACAAGAACCCTGTCTATTCCGACGTACATCTTTCTATTTCCATGCCCATTGAACATTATGGTTATGTACCAATTCTGTATGACATTTCAAGCAAAGAACTGCCTAAGCGTGTTGAAGACAAATATCATTCTGTTGTTGTTTGGGTAGGAGGAGAAACTAAAAATAACTCCAAATTGCATGAATGGCTTTTGCATGTTAAAGAAAAAAATATTAAGATTCTCTTTTTTGACAACTTTGGTTTTCCTAGTAATAATGAAAACTTAAACGCCTTTAATCTTAGTAAAGAAGAAAATAAAAACAAATTAACAAGTCCCATAACAGTAAACTATACCCCTTCTTATAAAGCCTATGAAATTCCCTCAAAAGGACAATATAGAGAAGAACTCACCAAGGTTAAAGATGCCAAAAAAGTAATTGAACAAAACTACAGTAATGGACAAAGTTCTACGCCCATTGCCATTACCTCTTGGGGTGGTTATGCCTTAAGCTCTTCCTTTTTAATATCCATCAACAATGTAAATCACTGGACAATTAACCCTTACCAATTCATAAAAGAAGCCCTTGGTTTTGATGAAATTCCTATACCTGATCCCACAACAGAAGCAGGTAGACGAATTTTATTGGCACACATTGATGGTGATGGTTTTGTGGAGTTTGTTCGTATGCATAAATCTTCTCTTTCCACAGAGTATTTGATTGAGCATATTTACAAAAAATACCCCATTCCTCATACCATTTCCCTCATTCAAGGTGAAATGCAAAACCTTTTCCCAGAATTAACATCAAGAATGGAAGAGATTGCACGAGAACTTTACCAAATACCGTGGATTGAACCAGCCTCTCATACCCTTTCTCATCCTTTTTTTTGGGCAAAGGTTATTAAAGCTGAAAATGCTTCCCCTAAAGTTGGGAAAAAATATCATTTACCCATTAAAAACTATACCTTTTCCCTAAAAAGAGAAACGGTTGATTCGGTAGATTATGTCTTAAGCCTTGCCCCAAAATCAAAACAAAAAGAGAGAATTATTTTTTGGTCAGGAGACTGTCAACCTCCAAAATCAGTGCTTGAATATGTTGAAAAAAATAACATTCTCACCCTTAATGGAGGAGACACCACCATACAAAAGAAAATGCCCACCCTTAGTCATGTTGCCCCTTTTGGCATACAACATGATGAGTATTGGCAAATCTATACAGGTCAACAAAATGAAAATGTCTACACCAACAATTGGTTAGGTCCTTATTGGGGCTATCGTAATGCTATTGAGACTTTTCAAATGACGGAAAAGCCTTATCGAATCAAAGTGCTTAATATCTACTATCATCTCTATTCTGGCTCAAAATTGGCTTCTTTTAATGCCCTAAAAGAAGTTTATGAGTGGGTAATTAAACAAAAGACCTCCAAGCTCTATGCTTCTCAATACATTAAAAAAGGACAAGGTTTTTACCGAACAGCTTTAGGAAAAACAGACAATGGTTTTGAAATTAGAAACCAAGGTTTTTTACGAACCCTACGTTTTGACAAAAAAATCAACATTAACCTACAACAAAGTAAAGGGGTTGCTGGACACAATTTTGACAACAATTCAAGTTATGTTAGCCTTGATGAAAGTGGTCGCTACGAACTGGTTTTAAACCAAGATACTCCTTCACCTTATTTAATTGACGCGAATGGTTGGGTAGAAAAAATAAGTATAGATGAAAAAAAATATACTTTTAAAATCAAAGCCAATATTCCATTAGAAGCCAATTTTAGACTACTCAAAAACTGTAAAGCCTCTGCCCCTAAAGGATTTAAGCTCAAAAAGAAAAATAACATATTATCTTTATCTAGTGTTCGTAAAAAGGAGGTGAATATTGTATTCCTCTGTCAATAATCATGACAAAAGTAAGTCAATTCTTTCTTTAGGAGAACTCTTAGGTATTATTTCTGTCTTTGCCTTTGTACTTTATTTACTCTTTCCCAAAGGAAATATTGAAGAATTTTTAGAAACCCAAGGACACAATAACAATCTCTCTATTCACTATTTAAAAAGCATGATTCTTTATCACCCTGATAATATTGAGTTAAAAATGATTTTAATGAAAAAATATACCCAATCAGGAAAAGAGAAAGAAGCCCTTGCTCTCAACCGTAAACTGATTAAAAATACCAGTAATAAAGAACGTTTAATATCCCTCAAAAAAATAGAATACTTACTAGAAAAAAAGCTTTACTTTCAAAATACCAGTGAAGAAAAACTTATAAACTTAAAAGAAAAATTACTCGCCTATTATGTATTAACAACAGATAAACGTGATTATCTTTTCTTCTTTGCAGAGTCAAATAGTATTGACTACAATGATCTAAAACACAACTCTTTGCAACATCTAATGGAAGAAATGCCTGAAATAGTAAACTATGAACTTGTAAAAATGGCTTATGAATTGGCGAGTACTTTGGGGCATAAAAATGAAGCTTATGTTTATCTTAAAAAATTGAGTTATTACCCTGAAATTGATCAAGCATTAACCGAATATCTTATTTATTCACTCTTTGAACATGGTGAGTTTAAAAAAGCCAAACAAATTACTACGCAACTCTTTTTAAAAAGTCAAACCGATGATGAGCGTACACAATATTTTCACTTGGCACTTCACGCCTTAGTTCAAGACAGGACTAAAAGTAAAACTGAAGTAAGTCAACTCATTCAAGAATATGCCAATGTCAAAGCACTACTTGCTCCTGATATTAGCATTATTTTAAATACACTTCTAGAGCTAGGAGACAGTAAAGAAGCTGCTAATTTTGCCATTAATATGTTTTACAGCCATCCTGAAAATTTTGATGAAACAGGCATTGACTTAGCCCTTCAAAGTTTGCTCTACAACGCTGAACTTGAACAAGCAAGAGCCTTAAGTTTTTTTGCTCAAAGCAAATTTAAAAAACAAAAATACCTTGACAAAACCATTCAAATTACAGCTTGGCTAGGAGAGACTGAAGCTGTTTCAGCTTTAAATAAAAAAGGTTATTTCACTTACAAAGACAAAAAATATGAAAAATATTTTTTAGACAACAAAAACTTAGATGATAATTATGAAATCTTGGGACAAATCTACCAAAAGAAAATAGGACAAGCACAGTACACTTTTCTAGACAACTTGGCAGACTATTATGATTATACAGGTGAAGTTGCCCAAGCAGAACGTTACTTTACACAAGTACATACAAAAAATAAACATAAAAAAGCCACTTATTACGCCATTGAATTTAGTTATAAAAACAGTCATTTTGAAAAAGGCTTAGAACTTTATAAGTTTTATTTGAAAAAATATGGAAAAGACTCTAAACTGCATGAACTTTCTATTAAAAAGCTTTTAGCTCTTAAACGATTTGAAGAAGCTTATGCCATGAGCAAAACCTTAGATGAACCTGCCTTTTTAGCCAACAAACAAACCTTTACCGACTTGGCTTGGATGGAAAAAGATTATGCTTATTTACATCAAAAATTTTGGGATTTTGAGAAAAAAGAGAAACTTGAAAATCATAATTTTGAACAATTAATTCTCTTAGAAAAAGCATTGAATCAGGGTAAAAAACTGGATTATCTTTACCGACAAGCATGGGAAAGAACCCATAATCCTTATCATCTAAGTAGCTTATTCTATAAACTACTACAAGAAAAAAAGTTAAATGAGTTTAATAACCTTTTAAGTTCATTAAGCAATAAAGAACAAAACATTATTCATAAAAACATTGATTT
>CACVAZ010000169.1 GCA_902727995.1 uncultured Sulfurovum sp. | reverse complement strand
AGAAGTTTGGCTATTAATCTTCTTAATATCAATAAAATCTCTAACAAAACTCAAGCTAGAAAATTATTCGCTTGGGGTGGAATTGACGTACTTTCCTTAAAAGAAATTTGATTTTGAATTACCGTGTGGGGTTTGCTCATAACTTGACTTATTTGACAATAAAAGATAAAATAATACTAAAGTAGTATAAGGAGATAATCATGACTATACCTGTAAAAGAGACGACAAGTATCAAGCTAGATGTAGAAGTAAAAGCCAAAGCTAAAGAGATATTTAAAGAACTTGGCATCACTATGGGTGAGGCTGTTAATATTTTTTTGAATCAAGTAGCATTACATAAAGGGCTACCTTTTGAAGTCAAAATACCAAATGATGAGACCAAAAAAGTCATAGAAGAGGCAAGAAAAGGTATTAATATGGAATCAACTTCTATAGAAGAGATGATAGCTGAACGAGAGCATATGAACAATGCTTAAGGTTAAACGCCATAAGCTTTTTATTAAAGAACTTAGAAATTCAAAACTCAGTGACCAACACTTTTCAAAATATATCGTTTATCTTGCAAAATTAATTGAAGTTAAACCTCTTCCTGAGGAAGCTTTAGACCACCCACTAAAAGGAGAGTATAAAGATTGTCGAGAATTTCATATTAGTGGAGATTTATTGGTTATTTATTTTATTGTAGATGATACCTTAAATCTTATTCGTATGGGATCTCATTCACAGCTTTTTAAGTAGCCTGTCACCTTTTATCTTCTGAATAGAGTTTTTAAGTATATTCTTTTCACAAGGTGACATTTTAAGTATGTGGGGTGTTTTTAGGGTGGGGTGGTTTTTGGGGTTTGGGTTAAGTCTTTGTATCATGTCCTCAAAAAAACAAAATTAAAAAGCCTATTAACTTTTAGCTATAATTTTTAGAGTTAAAACTAAAAAGGAAAAAGAAGATGAAGTTTGGTGGAATTGTATTGGGTATTTTGTTATGGGTTGGTACTGTTTTAGGAAATGATAAGGCAGTTCACTTTGTCTCTACGGAGATGAAAACTGAAAATAGAGTCGCGTTAGTGATTGGAAACAATGCCTATCAACGACCTTTAACCGTCTTAAATAATACCATTAATGATGCCAAAGCCATACAGAGTATTTTGGTCAAAAGAGGGTTTAAGGTTATTTATCGAGAAAATGTTTCTCATCGAGCATTTGACCGTGCGTTAGAGGAGTTTTATCGGCAACTTGGGCATGGTGGTGTGGGGTTACTCTATTTTTCAGGACATGGACTAGAGTTTGATGGACAAAACTATCTGATTCCTACCGATGCCAAAATAGGAGCGAAAAGCGATACCAAATATGAAGCCATTGCTTTAAATAAAATAACCCATCGCATACAAAAGATTGGTAATCGCTTGAACATAGTGATTTTAGATGCTTGTCGTAATGACCCTTTTGCAAAAGCCTATGGCGTAGGAGGTTTAGCCAAATCAGAACCCATTGGACTTTTTGTCTCTTATGCCACAGGAGCAGGAAAAGTCTCTAGTGATGGTAGAGTAGGAGGTAATGGACTGTTTACCCAATACCTCATAGAGAACATGAAAAAGCCTTTGGGTTTACAACAGGTTTTTAAAGCAACACGGGCTTCGGTGTACAATGCTTCAGGAGGAAGCCAATTTCCTGCTATTTATGACCAAATTGTTAAAGGGGATTTCTATTTTACTTTACCTCAAACAAATTCAACACAAGCCCAATCAGCCCCTACGATATTGCAACCTTTAAATGAAATTATTCCAAAATATACGCCAAACTTTAGGGTGTTTAGTTCGATTGATATTCATAAAAAAAACCCTATTAATGCGACTATTACTATAGAAAATCAAGGAACTTGGTACCATGGTATGCAACTTACTAAAGGAACTTACACCGTAAGCATTCGTGCAAACAACTACAAAACACAACAATACAGTGTGCAGATAAACAGTAACCAAAGCTTTGATTTTCAACTTCAGTTTATTTTACCAAAGCTTCAAGCTGTAGCAGTATCGTCAAGCTCTAAATGGATAAGCCCAACAAAGAGCAGTTGTGAAAGTAATGGGGGAACAATGGATAAACAGGGTATTTGTACAGCAACATGGAAAGAGGCGAATACTATTTGCCGTGCGAGTGGAGGGGCTTTGCCTTCTAAAGAGGTTTTAGATCAAGTGGTTAGTGATTGTGGGGGAATCTTGATTAAGGGTTTTTCTTCTGAAGAAGCTCAAAAAAATAGTAAGAATCGTAATTATCAATCTTGTTATCAAGAAAAAGGGTTTAATGACTCTGGCTCTTATTGGAGTTCGACTAGCGATTCGGTCGATAATGGGAATGCGTGGATTGTCTATTTCTATTATGGTGTTTAGCTCAACAACTATAAGCTCTATAGCTATTATGTTCGCTGTGTTAGAGCAGGAGAGTAATCCTGCGTTAGCAGGACTTTGTTACTTTATTTTAAAAATAATTTTTACTATGTTAAAGGGGACAGCATTAAAAGGATTAATTAAAAGGGGACAGGCTACTTTAATTTCTTTATACCCATTTTTCCAACTCCAACCCAAACCCATAATCAAGAATATCCCCAAATATCGAATCATTACTAACCAAAATAGCCCCTTGACTAATGGCAGTAGAAGCAATTAAAAAATCTAAGTCATTCTTTTTTAACGCCTTTGTATTGATACCTATCTCTTGTTTATATTTTGCTTTTATCTTCCCAAAAATATCTATCTCTTCTACACTTAAAGGGAAAATGTCTAAATACTCTTTGATAAACTCTATGCCACTTTCAAAAAGCTTTTCATCTCGGTTATCATCATCTTTTTTAGTTTTTTCAAATGTAGCTAATCCATAAGCAAGTTCATAAAGTGTGACAATAGAAACAGCTACTTTATCTTCTTCACTAAGTGAGAAAAGCTTCTCTTTTACGCTATTTCTATGGGGAGATTTGGAGTCTGTAAGATAGGAGATGATATTGGTATCTAAAAGATATGATGTGTCAACCCAATATAGGACAAAGAAAGAATATCTAAGCACCCAAGTTTAAAAGTAACATATTATCTTCAAATTGAGTTGGAGATAAATAGTCATTAAATGAGTGCAACCTCTTACGATTG
>CACVAZ010000168.1 GCA_902727995.1 uncultured Sulfurovum sp. | reverse complement strand
ATAAATTATTTTATAATAAGTATTATTAGGAGGACTTTATAGATTGCTCTAAAATAGCTGTGTATTCTTCTTTACTCTCCCCATTATAAAAAATCGCCTCCCCAACATTCACCTCAATAATAAAAGGAACAAACAACGCTTCACCCCGTGGCAACGCCTTTCCTGCACCATAAATAGACAAAGGAATCACTGGTACAGAAGGATTGTCTTTAGCAATATGAGCAATCCCTGTCTTAAAAGGTTTCATCACCTCAGGATCTCCCCTACTTCCTTCTGGAAAAAGTAAAACGATATCGCCATTATCTAAAGCTTTATATATCTCTCCAAATGGATGTCCATCAACTTTGCTAGGTCGTCGTTTCAATGCTATCAAATCAATCAAGTTTGTAGACAACCATTTTTTATAAGGTTTATTACAAAAATAATCCTCAGCCCCAATGGGTCGTACCTTTTCTAAAGTTTTTAAAGAAAAAAGCGACATGACTACCATGGTATCTAAATGAGAGTTATGGTTTGCTACCAATATGGCTGGACCTTTTGTGGGGAGGTTTTCTTTTCCTTTTAGTGATACTCCTGAGATTATTAGGACTAATGGGCGTACTAAAAAGATGAAGAATGCTTTTTTAATCCACATCTAAAACCTCAGTAAATATCGGGTATTACGTCCAGCAGAACCTTCTACTTGTTCAATTAATCCATAGTCAATAAGCCCCGTAATGTCTCTTTTTGCAGTAGGAATAGACGTACTTACCATATTGACATATTTTTTCGTACTTAAGCCACCCTCAAAGTTTTCAACCCCTTTGTCAAGTAGTTTATTGAGTACTTTTAGTTGTCTTTCATTTAAAGGATGCTCTCTTGCCTTATCCCAAAATTTTGTTTTTTGAATAATAATTTTTATCTGTTCAAGTGAACTTTCAATGGCAAGATTTATCATAGTGCTATGCCACGCTATCCATTTCGTAAAATCAAAATTTCGATTATAAAAAAGATTTTGTGATTTCTCTAAGACATCATAATAAGCTTTTCTGTCTTTCCGAATGGCTGTTGAAAGTGAATAATATTTATGGTCAAGTCCAAGTTCTCGAGAGAGAACATAATTGGTAATGGTTCTAGCAATTCTTCCATTTCCATCGTCGTAAGGGTGGATAGACACAAACCAAATATGAGCAATAGCACTTTTTACAAAAGGATTTTCTTGACTGTTATTCACATACTCCAAAAACTTATTCATCTCTTCTCTAAGTTGCTCATGTGGAGGGGCAAGGTAATGTACGGTTTCTCTATAGCCTTTATTAGAAACCACACTCATTTCATCAGAACGATACATAGCAACATCAATCTTATGTCCAGCACTGTACCCTGTCGGAAACAATATACTATGCCAAGCATGTAAACGCTCTTCGGTCAGAAGGGTATCATTTTGTCTACTATCAAGTAGTAATGAAACAAGCCCATCGGTATGTCTAGTTGAACTATCACTCTCATAATCAAAGTTTTCATCTAACTTCTTTCTCACCGATGACCGAACACTGTCACGACTCAAAACTTCTCCCTCAATTTCTGAAGACTCTAAAATCTCATTAATGGAAGCATCTATTATAAGTGAATTAATATGTTTATCATTTAATCCATAGATAGCACCTTCTAATCTACCTGTGTTACGCGAAGCTTTTGAAAGTAAAGGATTGATCGTAGAGTGAACATAGTTGAAGTTTGGATATTCTTCATGTTGCCAAAGCCATTTTTTGATGGTTTCCATACTGTACCTTTGAGAGAACTCATATAAATGAGCTGATTAATTAAACTAACCCTATCATATTATGAGCTGGTTGTCAATGTTAGAGGATATTCATTCATAAATTTTGTCGCGTCTCTGCGAGGCTTTTCAAAAAACAAAGGTAAAAATGCCAAAGGTTAAAAGCAACCAAAAACTAAACTAAAGTTCTGAGGAGACGAAAACCCACATCAAAGCTCCGAACAGTAGGACTGTACGTGAGCCGATAAGCCGAATGAGACCTACTAGCAAAACCACTCCACGAACCACCACGAAGAACTTTAGTATCTTCATTTTTATGATACCAATCTTCACACCACTCAAACACATTTCCATGCATATCATATAAACCCCATTTGCTAGATAATTTTTCTCCTACAACATGGGTTCCATAATCTTCATGATGCTCTTCTCTTACACTATAAGGGTTTTTACTATACCAAGCATATTTATCTAACTCTTCTTCATTGCCTCCAAAACTCCACTCTGTCTCAGTTTCAGCCCGACAAGCATATTCCCACTCTTTTTCTATAGGTAACCTGTAGTTCTCTTTTGTTTTTTCGCTGAGCCATTTACAAAAAGCTACGGCATCATGCCAAGAAACATTTATGACAGGTCGTTTTCCTCTACCCCAACCTTCATCATGTGGTTTTTCTATACCCATGTCTTCACAATACATATCATACTCATCAAATGTTACAGGATACTTCCCTATCTCAAACTCATAATCCATAACCACTTTTTCTGCATCACTCCCCTCTCCAAACATAAACTCACCTTTAGGTAAATGTACCATTTGTATGCTCATACTCTTTTCAGGTTTTTGATGGATGATACGTACCATTTCTGGTTCTATGAAATCTAACATTTTGTTTCCTTTTATTTATTTTATCATTTCTCTCGTCAAATCAAAACCTCATCTTCCAAAAAATTGGAAACGGTGTAGGGTGTTGTGCCTCACAACACCGTCAAATGGAAGCTTCATATAAAATCAAGATTTGGTTATTTTTTATATTTGGTTTTGACGGTGTTTTCAGGGGAAAACACCCTACCCGAACATTCATAAAAAACAAAAACCCCAAAGGTAAAAACGACCAAAACCTCGGTAGCTGAGCGAAGTCGAAGCTAAGGTAAAGTTCTGAGAAGGCGAAAACCCCACCTGACGTCTCGAAAAGATGGATTCCAATCGTCCCGACAAGCCGAACGTGTATAGTGAGAAACATCGACCCAAGAACCACCACGAACAACTTTACTAGAATCTTTATCTTTTTTATAAGCTGTTCCATCTCTAGGTGTTTTTTCATAAGACTTCTTGCAAAACTCAATTTAAAACCATCATATTCCTATCAAAGTTGATTAATGCACAAATGAGATTCACTCTTAAATTATAGCGTTTACGACGATTACGATATTTTTGTTTGAGTATTTGAAA
>CACVAZ010000167.1 GCA_902727995.1 uncultured Sulfurovum sp. | reverse complement strand
AAGAGCCTGATTGTTTATAAACAGGATTCAGTCCTGCCAATGAAGTAATTTGTCTTTGATTGGCTTCTGGATATTTAATAAAAAGATGTAAAAGTGCAATACCTCCTATTTGACCTATACCTACAATGGATGTAATGTTTTCATAAGCTTTCTTATAGGTGGAATTATGCTGTATCATTTGATGCACTTGTTCCAATATGCATTTCTCTCTTTCTTTAGACATAACGATAGATTTTTTGAGTTCTTTAATTGAGAACTTGTCTCCATCTTTGGCTACTAAAGATTCAAGATGACCTTTTAATTGGGCTGTCTGTTTTATTGTAAACTTATAAAAGCTCATAAGCTCTTTTATCTGCTCTACATCCTTATCATAGACTGGTACCTTTATTTGATGGGTCTTTGCTAATGTAATGGCTTGTGCCAATACTTTTGCATCTAGTTCATCATTTTTTACTTCAACACCAAGTGCTTTAGCATAATTACTGAATTGTTTAGGATTTATAATAAAACACTTAATTTGTTTTTCTGAACAGAATTTTCTAAGTAATTCAGAGTAAGAACCTGTAGGCTCAAAAACAAAAATAAGTTCATCGATCTCTTTTTTATAAAGTTTCTTTAATTTGTTATAGAGCTTTTTAACAGCTACTAGCCTATTATCTATTTGTAAATCTTGCTCATTTGTAGAAATATGCACATTTAATGTTGACTTACTAACATCTATTCCGATAGAATTTAACACCGTGAACCTCCTATTTAATATCTGAGAGTTCGTTAGCCTAGGAGTTAACTCTTCGGTGATTTCAAAATAATAAGCTACACTCATAACTTTGCCTCGTGTGTTCTATTCAATCTAGTTTTCATTTTTCGTTGCAACAAAAAATATACAAAAACTGATTCGCTCGCCACTCAAGTTTTTAGTGTAATTATCTCCCTGACCCACAAGCTAGCTTTACTGCTTTAGGCGACTTCTGATATATTACTTTTCTAACGAACTCTCATTTATATTATAGGGTAGGTTTTTGAGGAGTTTCCTAGATACGAGGTGAACGTAATCACTATAGCCAACCCCAACACAATCCTAACCTGCTCATCCACCTCTAACAGCTCTTTCAGAGATAATTCAGCCAACTTATCCGAAATAATACGCTGATTGTCTATTGTTCGTATTTGATCACAAAGCAGGTCACTGTCTTGCTCTAATGTTTCTCTTTTTTCAACTCTATAACGTAGAGGGTAAGCATCATTGATAAGATAAGTTGAGAGAGGGATAATAACCGTCGTCGGATGCTCTATATCATTTAACATATTGGTTTGAAAGATAAGAACAGGTCGTACTTTCCCTACTTCATTCCCTTTGCGTGGATTAAGTCTGGCTAGATAAACTTCACCTTTTTTAAACATGGTCAAGACCATCATTTAGAGTATTATCAAACTCTTTTGAAACCTTTAGAGACTCTTCTCGAACTTTCATCGAAGCTTTTTTTATTTGTATTTTTAGCTTCTCTTTTTCAAGGACATCACGATAATGGATAACAGCCTTTCTAATAAGGTCACTACGATTGGTATCTAGTGATTTCACCATATCGTTAAGCATATTAAAAAAATCATTGTCTGATTTCAGGGTAATTGTATGCATGGTTTATCCTTTTTGGTATTACTTTAGTAATACTCATTATACTCTATAAACTTTTAGCTGTCAAATACTACTATCAAGTTAAGTCCATATTAGTTTTTTTAAAGTTCCATAAACTATAATTGCATAGACAATAGTTGTCTATGCAATTAAATAGGAGAAAATAATGTCCTCAGAAGAAAAAGAAAATAGTTTGGGGTATCAAGTTTATGTTACAGCCAACCAGTTACGTAATAATTTAAACAATTTTTTAAAACCCTACAACATTTATGTTGAACAATATGGTGTCTTATGTAGTCTTAATGAACATGGAACCAATACCCTTAGTCAATTAGCTGAGTACAACTTTAAAGACAAAACCAGCATTTCTCGATTGGTTGACTCTTTACTCAAAAAAGAGTTTGTCAACCGAGAAAATTCTCCTACAGATAGACGTTCTTACCTTATTTCATTGACCCCTAAAGGTCAAAAACTTTATGATGAGATTGGTGTTTGTTTTAAACTTTATGAAAAACAACAAAATGAAAGTGTCATAAAAGAAGAGAGAGAAACCACGATTAAAGTTCTAACCCATCTACGTGAAATGGATGTGTCTAGAACCATTAAACAACTTCAAAAGGATAATATATGTTAAGAATTTTATTACTCATCATTCCATTGCTTTTATGGTCAGAAGCACCTGCTCCTAAAGCATCATTGGTTGAGGTAGCTCCTCTTAGTAAAGGGGAGGTCAATCGTTTACAAAATTTTGTAGGAACCCTCTACTTTAATCAAAAATCGAACCTTGCTTCCGAGAGCAATGGAAAAGTCTTAAAAGTTTATTTTGATAGTGGTGATTCAGTTAAAAAAGGCGACCTTTTGGTGACGATTGATAGTAGTATTTTAGATAAAAATATCATGGCTTCAAAAGCTTCTTTAAATGAAGCGAAAGCAAACTATCAAAAATCAAATAAAGATTTAAAACGCTACCAAACACTTTTAGCCGATCAAAGTATTGCACGTTCAGAGTATGATGCCATTTCTTTTTCAACCAAAGGATTTAAATCACGAACCACAGCTTTACAAGCAGGGATTGACGCACAACGTATTGAAAAAAAGAAAAAGAAAATTTATGCTCCATTTAATGGAATTATCACGGCTAAAACAGTAGAGATTGGTGAATGGGTTAACACTGGGGATTCCATTGCACAATTGGTGAACCCTTATTTGGCTGATATTACAGTGAATATTCCTGAACAATTTATTCCTAGTGTCAAAAAAGGAGATGCCATAAAAGTACTTGTTGCCAAAGAAGAGCTTATGGGAAAAGTAAAAGCCATCATTCCTGTGGGAGATAAAAGTACACGTACCTTTCCTCTCAAAGTAACACTAACAAGTAAAAAAGTGCTTTTTGAAGGAATGGAGGTCAGCATTAAACTGCCTAAAACAGAGCTTGAAAATGCCTTTCTTATTCCTAGAGATGGGGTGATTAAACGCTTTGGACAGCAAATTGTTTTTAGCAATGCCAACGGAAAAGCGATGATGATTCCTGTAACCATTGTTGGTTATTTTCAAGATAAAGTTGCCATAGAATCCCC
>CACVAZ010000166.1 GCA_902727995.1 uncultured Sulfurovum sp. | reverse complement strand
ATCCGAATTTGGATTATCCGTACCGTAAAGTTTAGAACCATACATGGTAATGTAGACCACTTGACAGTTCTGTTCTTGTTCAAAATTTTGTATTAGTTTTTTTATGTTCATAGTGAAGTATTATAACAAACTACTTTACTAAAATACAATACTCATTCAATCCTTCATAAACACCTTAACTTTCAACTTTGTACCAACCTGAATACCCACTTTCATACGTTTCCCTTTGATGGTCTTAGAAGTTTTATAGTCAATTATCCCATCTTTCACTTTAACAGGTCTCCAACCATGCCCTCGAATGTAGACATAAGCATTTTTAGCATTTTTGTCAACTCTTGCTTTTACCCTTATGAGTACCCCATTTTTAGGAAACGTTTTAGGCTCTATTAACTCATAATCTTGTAACTCATCAAAATTCAAATACGTTTTTAACTTGGGCTTCCCAACCAAAGCAGAACGGTCAATGTCATAAATATTTGTGCCTTTGGCAACAGCTCCCATGTTTTGGTTAAAAATTGCCTCAAAACCATACTCTTTAGAGATTCTCTCTAGCTTTTCATTGTACTCACCGTAAGGATAAACAAAATACTTTGGACGAACATTTAACTCTTTTTCAAACAGTGCCAAACCTTTGTCAAAGTCTGCTCGTATGGCTTTTTCACTCATGCTTGCCATGTGCTTATGCCCATAAGAGTGAAACTCAAAGGATGCTAAACGCTTATCCATCTTTCTAAGTTGTGCAAAAGAGGTATAGTCTTTGTACTTTTTAGCTGTGGCTTCAAGATATAAAAAGATGGTAAAGGGGTAACCAAACTCTTTGAAAATAGGATAACCTTTGGTATAAAAACTTTTAAAATTGTCATCAATGGTTAAGACAACCCAATTGTCAGGAATCTCTTTTCCCTCTTTTAGAGCATTGACCAACGTCTCTAACTTGACTACTTTATAACCATTGTTTTTAAAATAGTTAAACTCTTTTCGTAGTTCTGCTAACGAAGTGTTGGTTGAAGGGTGTCGTGCATCACCAAAACGATGATAAACAAAAATGTGTGCATCAGCTTGAAGAAAAGTAATTGAGGCACTTAATAAATAAATAAATAAAAGAAGAGAGGATTTGAACGTTTTTAACATAAGATTTCCTTTTTTAATAAGAGGAAATCTTACTCTATTTATGATTATAAAAAGAATAATTTTACTTAACTACTTTTTCTCCTGCTTTAATCCAACCATTTTCAATACCATCTTTCAGTTCATAGACATTTTCAAAACCCATTGCCATAAGCCCTTGACCTAAAGATTGTGTACGTGAAGCATGTGCACAATAAATAATGAATGGTTGCGACTTGTCTTTCACCAAAGTTCCTAAAGTGTAAAAAAAGTCAGCTAAAAGAGGTTGTCCTTGTTCTGAAAAAAATGTCGCTTTAATTGAACCTTCAATAACTCCAATATCTTGCCACTCCATTGGTGTACGAATGTCAAAAACAGCTATACCCTCTTTTTGTAACTTTTTAAACTCTTCTACTCCAATGCTTTTAAACTCAGCAAAAAGCATCACATGTAACATCATTAATATCAATAATATTTTCTTCATTTGTGCATCCTTATTCATGTTCTAAAATATTTTTAACTTGAATAATATCCAAATCAATCTGTTTTTTCAAAGCTACTAAGCCCTCAAACTTCTTGTTTTCACGAATAAAAGCCACAAACTCCAGCTGAATCTTACCTCTTACCTCACCAATATCCTTGTCAATTACATGTGTTTCTATGGCAAAAGAACCATCTGTTGTTACACGAAAACCAATGAAGCTTACAGAGTTTAACCATATATCCTTAACTTTTGTTCTCGTAGCATAAACGCCATCTTTAGGTAATCTATAGTCATAAACATTTAAGTTCAATGTTGCCACCAACTCTTTTTTACCCAAACCTTGACCAGATACTATTTTACCCTCTATCTCATACCTACGATCAAGCAATTGATTAACCATTTCAAGGTTACCATTGGTTACTTCAGATTTAATGGTTCGTGAATGTACAGAAACATCTTCTAATTTTACCTCTTTGACAATGATAACTTCTCCCTCAAAAAGTGTTTTTAAGACCTCTATATTTCCCTCTTTTTTATAACCAAAACCAAAGTCATATCCTACCACTATTGTTTCTAATCGAGGAAAGTCTTCTTTTAACTTAGCGACAAACTCTTTAGCTCTTAAAGTTTTTATGTATTCAAAATGATAAAAAAAACAAGGCTGTTTAACAAAAGATGAACGCTTATATCCAGGCGTTAAATAACCCCCATTACGCTCGATAATTACCACAGCTTCCACTTGGTCAATTAAAGCCCTATGCCCTAAGTGAATCCCATCAAAAGAACCAATGGCTAGAGATTTTATGTTATTTTTGTACAAGATTTATTTCCTAAAATGATAAATATATTCAATGTTTCCAGACTTACCTGTGAGTTTTGAGCTGGTAGCATAACACCTCTCCCAAGCCAAGTCTCTTGTTTTCTCTTCAAACTTCTCTTTTGCTTCAGCAATGGCTTCTAAATTCACAACAACTCCACGGCTGTCACGTTTCACAGCTCTTCCTACCTCAAATTGAGGTTTAAAAAGTAAAATCAAATCTTTTGTAGCCAATCTATCTAGGTCATCAATAATCTGTAAAATAGAAATAAAAGAAACATCACAAGTCACAAGTTCAAAAGTCTCATTTGGCTCAAAAACACGAATATCCGTCTCTTCAAATATAGCCACTTTTTTATTGTCTCTTAAAGAATGATGTAACTGATTCGAACCCACATCAACACAAGAAACAGAAGCGACTTCATTTTCCAAAAGTATCTGTACAAAACCACCCGTACTAGATCCTATATCTAAAGCCTTTTTACCTTTTAAATCCATGTGATACTCTTCTAAGAATAACTCCAGTTTTTTAGCTGCCCGACTCACATAAAACTTCTCTTTGTCTATGTCTATTTGTGAATTTTCATTACATTTTAAAGATGCCTTAGCCACAACCCCATCAACAAAAACCTTAGCTCTTTTTATGGCATCTAAGGCACGATTACGACTTTCAAAGTAGCCTTGTTCTACTAAATATTTATCTAACCTCATCATGTTGATAACAAATCCTTTTTATGTTTGTGTTATTTTAGCATGTTTAAAAAGTATTTAAAAATTGAAAGCTATGTTATCTTAATGACAATAAAAAATACTCTCTGTTAAATAATTTCAAAAAGCCTGTATTATATGCTTCTAAATCCCATAAAATAGCTATTTACCCTATATATTTCTAAAAAATTTTATTATAATAAATCATCTACTATTTCACTTAATAAAATTCATAAAGGAGAATAAGATGAAAAAAATAATACTAAACATACTACTCTTAACAGCGTACTCTTCAGTACTTTTAGCAGAGACCATTTTATCACTAGGAGAACGAGAAATTACCAATATTGATTACATGCCTTCCAATGAAATACAAGACACTATCCATATAGAACAAGACCCTACACCGTTTACCAAAGCCATAGAACTTATGTCTGCTGATGAGCAACTCGCTTACGATCAGATGTATAATGAAAAATTTTTTGCCCCTTGGACTCAAAGTTCAGTTGAGCTTTCTAAAGGTGAAAAAACATGGCAATTCAAATATGCCAAAGAGAAAACTTATCGAAGTAATGGTCAACGTATTCCTAAAACTTGGTACAACCGTGAAATTAACAATTCAAACTTTAAAATGTCAGATACAATTAATACTCCTGCCATTACTTTAAAACATACGAACTTACGTCTTTATCCAAGTACTAGAGGCATCTACTATGACCCCAAACGTACGGGAGAAGGTTTTCCTTTTGATTACTCTCAAAACTCTTCGGTGCATATGAATACACCAATCATGCTTTCACACTATTCGCTTGATCAACTTTGGGTATATGCCCAAACTTCTTTTGCTTCAGGGTGGCTAAAGGTTGAAGACATCGCTTTTGTCAATTCAGCATTTCAAGAACAGTTTCAAAATGGAGATTATGCCATTACGGTTAAAGATAACCTCAACCTTTCTGATGATAATGGAAAAATTTCTTTGGTAAAAATGGGCAGTATTTTTCCCATTGATCCTACAACAAAAAAGTATTTAATGGCAAAAAAGGATGACAAAGGTTTTGCAAAAATAGAAAAGATTACGGTAAATGATGTCGATATTATTGCCCATAAACCTATTAAATTCAATGAATACAACCTTGCGTACATCTCAAAACAACTTGTTGGTGAGCCGTATGGTTGGGGTGGAAAAGAAAAATGCCGAGACTGTTCAGCACTGACACGTGACTTTTTCTCCCCCTTTGGAATATATTTACCAAGAAACTCACGTCAACAAGCAAGTTCTGGTGCAGAGTTTATGTCCCTAAAAGGACTAAAATCTGCTGAGAAAAAGCAAACCATTGTGAACTATGCAAAGCCATTCCGTTCCATGCTTTTTGTACCAGGACATATTACCTTGTATTTAGGTGAACAAAAAGGTGAACCCATTATCTTGCATAACTACTGGGGAGTACGTCTCAATGATGGCAGTAAAAAAGTCATGGGTCGAGCCATCATTAGTACCACCACCCCTGGTTCTGAATTAGAAGAAGTAAAAAAAAGAAGTATGTTAATTAATACGCTTACAGGGATTGTCAACTTTTAAATTCCAATCATCACTTCGGCTAAACATAGTCGAAGTCACTACCTTTATACTTATTTTAATATAGCTATAATACTAACCTATAAAGTACAAAAGGTTTACTTATGACATTAACCCAGCAACAATTAGCAGAATTTAATAAAAATGGCTTTTTGGTTTTGCATAATTTTCTTGAAAAAGAGGTGTGTCAAGCAATTTTAGCACGTACCTTAACTCATTTAGAACATAAGATAGAACCCATAGAGAGTGAAAGTGACTATAGTGGAAAGTCTGAGAAATATCGTACCCATGTTATAGACTATTCAAGTATCGAAGATAAACAGTCTTTAACCGTAAGACGGCTTAGACAAGTTTATGATAGAGATATTTTATTTAAAAATTGGATGGAAAATGAAAAAATTCGTCCCATACTGAAACAAGTTTTAGAGGATGAAGTAGTACTTACCACAGCACATCATAACTCCATCATGACAAAAGCACCCATGCAAAGTACAGCTACCTCATGGCATCAAGACCGACGCTACTGGTCTTATTCTGATAACAATTTAGTAAGTGTGTGGTTAGCCTTAGGTGAAGAAAATTCTGAAAATGGTGCTTTAGAGTTTATTCCTGCTAGTCATAAAATGTCTTTTTCAAAAGAGCAATTTGGCGAGAAAGAGTATTTTCGAGAAGACAATGAGAAAAATATTTCATTGATAAAAACAAAAAAACGTACAAATTTAAAAGCTGGAGATGTAGTACTTTTTCATTGTAAATTACTACATAGAGCCAATAAAAACAGTACACAAAAAGCTAAAATATCCTTTGTTTACACGGTAAAAGGTCAAAAAACAAAAGCGTTACATGCTAGTCGTTCTGCACAATATAAAGAAATATTCTTGCCTTAACCTTGACAATTGACGCTAGATGAGGTATAAATCTGCTTACTTTAAGTTATGAACTAGATAACTTATAAACATAATTAATGTATACTAACGCATTAAAACTAAAACTAAAGGACTAAACAATATGGGTAAATATATTGACTTAACACAAGAAAATTTTGATGCAACAATCGCTGATGGTGTAACAATGGTAGACTTCTGGGCTCCATGGTGTGGACCTTGTAGAATGATTGCTCCCGTGGTTGAAGAATTAGCTGAAGACTTTGAGGGTAAAGCAACTATTGCTAAAGTAAACACAGATGAGCAACAAGAAATTTCTGTAAAGTATGGAATCAGATCAATTCCAGCTATTCTTTTCTTTAAAGATGGCGAACTTGTAGACCAAGTAGTGGGTGCAGCTTCTAAAGATGCATTTGCTGATAAAATCAACGCTCAACTAGCATAAATTCTTACTTCTACGATTTTCGTAGGAGTAAACTCCTCTCTTCTTCTTCCCTATTCTTTAGCAAAAGTCAATCTTTCACCTTTCTACACAAAACTTTTATAAAAATTATATACAATGGCAACTTTAATATTATTTTTATAAATATTTAATATAAGATTTTAATTATCCAAGGAATAAACTATGCTAGATTGTGCAATTATTGGTGGGGGACCAGCTGGTCTTACAGCTGGGCTTTATGCGACTCGTGGGGGTCTTGAAAATGTAACACTTTTTGAAATGGGTATGCCTGGTGGGCAAATTACGAAAAGTTCTGAAATTGAAAATTATCCTGGTTTTTTTGATTCAACTAAAACAGGATTGGACTTTATGGATGAATGGCAGAATCAATGTTTTCATTTTGGCTTAAAACATGTTATGAAGAAAGTGGAGCAAATAGTTAAAACCGGTGAACATTTTACCCTTATTCTTGAAGATGGTGAGAGCGTAGAGGCACTAACAGTGATTGTTGGAACAGGTTCTGTACCTAAACGAGCAAACTTTAAGGGTGAAGATGAGTTCTATGGAAAAGGTGTTTCTACTTGTGCTACTTGTGATGGATTTTTCTATAAAAATAAACCTGTCACGGTTCTTGGTGGGGGAGATACGGCCTTAGAAGAAGCACTTTTTCTCTCAAATATCTGTTCAGATGTCTATGTTGTACATAGGAGAGAATCATTTAAAGTAGCACCTCCAACCTTAGAAAGAGTCAGAAAAAAAGAGAACATACATCTGCTTATGGATTCAATCATTGAAGAAGCTTATGGTGGAATGATGGGACTTGATGGGGTCAACATTAAAAATACTAAAACCAATGAAATCACAAAAATGGACAATACAGGTTTATTTGTCTTTGTGGGTCTCAATGTAAGAAATGAAGTGCTTAAAGATGAACAAGGTAAATTTATTTGTGCCATGAATGAGAGTGGACAAGTGATTGTTGACCTTAGAATGAGAACAAATATCAAGGGGCTTTTTGTTGCAGGAGATTTAAGAATTGATGCACCTAAACAAGTAGTCTCTGCTGCTGGTGATGGCTCTATTGCTGCGCTTCAAGTTCTTACTTATTTACAAGAGTTAGAATAGCTTTCGTCTCTATTTCTGTCTTTATACTAATCAATCACACCCTTATAAAAGTTCAAGTATAATTCCAAAATAATTTAACGCTAGGATATACAATGGCTAAAGTAGGAATTTTAGGAAGTACAGGTCGAATGGGTGAACATCTCATTAACAATGTACTCAATGCAGAAGGTTTAGAATTAAGTGTGTTACATGTTTTTGATGAGTTAAAAACAGCTGTTCCTGACACAGTACTTATTACTAATGATATGAAAACTTTTTTAGAAAACTGTGAGGTAGTTATTGACTTTTCTGCACCTATTGCAACACAAGATTTACTTGAAAATGCCTTAAAAAATCCTAAACCGTTGGTCATTGCAACTACTGGATTTAACGAACATCAGCAAAACTTGTTGGCTGAAGCCTCTAAAGAGATGGCTGTATTGTACTCTTCAAATATGTCAGCTGGTATTGCATTACTTAAACAACTCGTAGAGCAAGTCTCAGCAACGCTTAAAGACTTTGACATTGAAATTGTAGAACAACATCACCGACACAAAGTAGACTCTCCATCAGGAACAGCATTGACCTTAGGTGAATTTGCTGCAAAAGGTCGAGGCTTAGATTTGGATGCTGTTCGTATTTCAGGACGTGATGGTCAAATTGGGGCTAGAACAAAAGATGAAATTGCTGTTATGGCACTACGTGGTGGTGACATTGTAGGCAGACATACCGTTGGTTTTTATAATGATGGTGAATTCTTAGAATTAAATCATACAGCAACAAGCCGTGAAACTTTTTCAAAAGGTGCCATTCGAGCTGCAGCTTGGTTGGTGGATCAAAAAAGTGGAATGTACAGTATTAATGATTGTTTAGGTATTTAGTATGTGTGCAGTTGTTGGCGTTTTTGACGCAGAAAAGGCATCACAGTTAGCTTATTATGCACTGTTTGCCATGCAACATCGTGGTCAAGAATCTACAGGGATT
Organism: uncultured Sulfurovum sp.; assembly: GCA_902727995.1. GTDB lineage: Bacteria > Campylobacterota > Campylobacteria > Campylobacterales > Sulfurovaceae > UBA1140. The sequence goes on along the minus strand of CACVAZ010000166.1, from coordinate 8,207 downwards.
TCTTCTGCTGATGGGGAAAGAATTTACCTCATAAAAAAACGTGGTTTAGTCACAGATGTTTTTCATAAAGGACGATTAAAAATACTAGAAGGTTCTTGTGCCATTGGACACAATCGTTACTCTACGGCTGGAAAAGACTCTGTTCTTGATGCCCAACCTGTTTTTGCCAAGTATAAATTGGGTGAAATCTCTGTAGCACATAATGGAAACTTAACCAACAAATATCAAGTACGTGATGAACTCATTGAAAAAGGTGCGATTTTCCAAACAGGAATGGACACAGAGAATATTGTACATCTTATTGCTAAAAGTCAAGAAGACAAACTCAAAGACCGTATTAAAGACATGCTAACTAAAATTGAAGGGGCATATTGTCTGATTATTCAGAGCCGTACTAAAATGTTTGTAGTTCGTGACCGTTATGGAATCCGTCCTTTAAGTCTTGGTAAATTTAAAGATGGTGGTTACATGGTTGCTTCTGAAACTTGTGCCTTTGATTTAGTAGGGGCAGAGTTTGTTCGTGATGTCAAGCCAGGAGAAATGTTGACCTTTACAAAAGGAAAAGCACCAAAATCAGAAATTATTTTTGAAGCTGACCCTCATCCTTGTGCTTTTGAGTATATTTATTTTGCTAGACCTGACTCTATCATCTCTGGTAAAACTGTTTATAACATGCGTTTAGAGATGGGGAAACAATTGGCAAAAGAGACACCAGCTGACATAGACTTGGTTTTGCCAGTTCCAGATTCTGGTGTCGCAGCTGCTAAGGGTTATGCTGATGGGATGGGTGTTCCTTTTGAGATGGGCATTGTGCGTAATCACTACGTTGGTAGAACCTTTATTGAGCCAAGTCAAGAGATTCGTGATTTAAAAGTAAAGTTAAAACTTTCTCCTATTAAAGACATGATAAAAGGTAAAAAAGTTGCCATTGTTGATGATTCTTTGGTTCGAGGAACTACTTCATTACAGATAGTAAGAATGCTTAAAGAAGCAGGAGCAGCTGAAGTACACATGAGAATTGCTGCCCCTGAAATTAAGTTCCCTTGTCGCTATGGTATAGACACAGCGAGTAAGTCAGAACTTATTTCAGCAGGTAAAACAGCACAAGAAGTTTGTAAGTACATAGGTGCTGATTCTTTAGGTTTTCTATCTATTGAAGGATTAAAAGAATCGCTTGGTAATGACACAAAATATTCATTGGTTAGTTTTGATGGAGAGTACTTTGCTGGTGGTAATGCAAACAGTCCAGGTTGTAGTTCTTACGAGCGTAATACCTCTGAAAGTAGTTCTTGATACTTATAGCAATTTAGGAGAAAATCAATTCACTATCCAAGTTGCTTCCAAGACTTGGAGAATTCTCTTCTTGAATACTATAAATAGAAAGGTGCATTATCTTAACTTTTTCTCGTTATAATCATTAAAATTATTTAAAAGAATTTATCAATGAAAACACTCTTATTACTTCTAACTCCTCTATTTCTTTTTGCTAAAGTACACTATGCAAAAGTAGAACCTTATGAAACCATTACCCTCAAAGCTGCTGTCTCAGCACAAGTAACCCATGCTTTTCTTGAAAAAGAAGGTTCAACTGTGACGGCTACCATTATAAAACTTGATGATAAACTTGACCAAATCAAAATTATTTCAAGTAACAACTCTTTAAAATTAATCCAAAGTATGATTAAAACCAATCAAAATATTTTGTCAGCATTACAACAATCACTTACAAAACAAGAATCTTACTATCAACGTATTTCAACCATTGTTTCTGCTTCCAAGACGCAAAAAGACAATGCATTTTATGCTTATACTAATGCTAAGACACAATACTTTTCAACTAAAGAAAAAATTGATTCACTAAAACAACAAAGACTAGATTTAAAATATGAAATAGCTCGGCTTAAAGATAGCATTAGCAAAAAAAGCATAAAACTCAAGAACAAGTTTCTTTACAAACTTTTGGTAAGTAAGGGAGACTTCGTCAACATGGGAACTTCCCTGGCCCAAGTTCAAGACTTAAGTAAAGGAAAACTCGTTCTTTTTTTAGAGTCTACTGAGATTGAAGACTTAAAATCTAAAAGCATTTACATAGATGATAAGATTTCAAAGTTTAAAGTCTCAAAAGTTTGGCAAGTTGCTGATGAAAAGTTTATCTCGTCTTATCGAACTGAAATTTTAATTAACAATCCTAAAGCAAACTTTTCTAAACTCTTAAAAGTTGAATTTAAATAAATATTATTTTCTTTTAACTCTAACTGTTTTGGGATTAAACAACTCTAATGCTTTGGCAATCATCGGTTCATCTAAAATGTTTTGTTCATCTTTTTCTTTAGCTGCCTCTACGCCATCATGCCCAGGAGAAATACATGAACTTTTCATCTCTTCTTCCCTATGTGGCAGAGATTGATTTAAAACTTCATCTTCTATCATTGAAGAGAGTTCTTCCCTTTCTTCTTCAACTTGAACAACTTCTACTTTGGGGGGTAAGTCCTTCGCGTTGTTTTTGATTTTACTTTCAAAACCATACAACTCTTGCACAAAAGTTCGAATGGTCATCCAATTGTTTTTAAGCAGTATTTTTTGTTCAGCTGAAGCAGAAGATTCCCATGTCAATAACTTATTTTCAAAAGAACTGTAATGAATAGCATGTTTAAAACATTCCCCTAGTTCATAATTCCGATCATACATTTTGACAATGAGTTCTTCAAAAAGTTTAGCTCCAAGATCTAGAGGCTTAGCTTCGATAGGTATTTCAATATGGCTTGTTTCTTCTATTATTTTTTCTTGCTGAATTTTAGCTTTAACAGGTTCAGCTACGGAGCCTGTTGATGATTCTTCAATTTTAGCTTCAACAGGCTTAACTATCGGACTTATTTCGATGCCTGACAACTCTTTTTCAAGGCTTCGAATCATCCCATTAATATCTTGTATTTTTAGGGCTTCCATCATTTTAAAGAGTGTTAAGGAGAGTACAAAATCTCCATCAGAACCCATATTCAACAAACCTTTTGACTCAGCCAATACCCTAAAGAAACGCTCAATAACCATTGGCGTAATTTTCGTTGAACCACTTAAAAGAAGCTCTTTTAAATAAAGCATCAACTCGTCAATCACCATTTCAGCTTCAAATTCCGAAGCAGCGTTAATAAACGCTAAAATCTTTATTTGGTTTTTTTCTAAAATAGAATTTAAAAGTTCTTCTAACATAGAGGGTTCAATAATGCCTAGCATCTTAGTTACCGTCTCAATGTTTATAAAATTTCTAGAGTAAACAATGGCCTGGTCAAGAAGTGTCAAAGAGTCACGAACTGATCCTGCTCCTGAACGTGCAATGATATCTAGAGCATTTTGTTCATATTCTACTTTTTCAAGGTTTAAAATGTGTGCTAAATGTTTTGAAAGCACAGCTTGAGGTATGTTTCTAAATCTAAAATGCTGAGTTCGACTCAAAATGGTGGCTGGAAGTTTCAAAGGGTCAGTGGTTGCCAAAATAAACTTTACAAAATCAGGAGGCTCTTCTAAGGTTTTAAGCAAAGCGTTAAATGCCTCTTTTGTTAACATATGCACTTCATCAATAATGAAAATTTTATACCGTGCCATCGATGGCTTATACTTCGTATGTTCTATAAGCTCACGTATGTCATCAATTTTACGGTTAGACGCTGCGTCCATCTCAATAATGTCCATATGCCGTGACGCAAGAGCCATGACACAATGATCACAAATACCACAAGGGTGAGAGCTTGTTCCTTTTTCACATAACAATGCTTTAGCAAAGATACGTGCTGTGGAGGTTTTTCCTGAACCACGAAGCCCTGAAAAAAGATAAGCATGAGAAAGTCGATCACTGTCAAGAGCCATAGAGAGTGTCATGGATACTGCCTCTTGCCCAATCAAATCATCAAAGCTCTTTGGACGATATTTTCTTGCTAGTGCTAATGACACATAAAACTCCTAAACTGTTAACGAATGTTACTATTGTAGTCAAATTTTACTTGTGATATAATGGATAAAAAATTTATAAGGATGTTCAAATATGAGATGGGAAGACCGAGACGAAAGTAAAAATGTAGATGACAGACGAAGTTCTGGTAATTCAGGAGGAGGAATGCGTGGTATGCCTTCAATGGGAACCATTATGTTTCTATGGCCTGTGGTACAAAGACTGTTAAAAACTAAATTTGGTTGGGCAATTATTGGGATTGGAGCTGTTGCTTATTTTTCTGGCTTTAACCCTCTCTCTTCCATGATGGGGGGAGGTAACGCCTCTAGCTCTGTCAACCAAAAAGCTGATGATAAACAAGCTCGTTTTATATCAACGGTACTCGGTGATACTGAAAAAGTTTGGGGAACCCTTTTTAAAGAACATGGGGCAAAATACCAAGAACCTGCAATGGTACTTTACCGTGGATCAACCCAAAGTGGCTGTGGTCATGCTTCAGCACAAATGGGACCGTTTTACTGTCCTGCTGACCAAAAAATTTACATTGATTTAGGTTTCTTTGATGAACTCTCTAAAAAGCATAATGCTTCTGGTGATTTTGCCCAAGCTTATGTTTTAGCCCATGAAGTTGGACATCATATTCAAAACATGGAAGGAACTCTTACCAAAGTTCAACAAATGAAACAACAAGTAAAAGGTTCAAAAGGTGAAAACCAACTACAAGTACGCGTAGAACTTCAAGCTGATTGTTATGCAGGTGTTTGGGCGCATCACGCACACAAACGTTTTAATATTTTAGAACAAGGGGATGTAGAAGAAGCACTTCGAGCTGCCTCAGCCATTGGTGATGATGCTTTACAAAAACAAGCACAAGGCTATGTTGTCCCAGATTCATTCACCCACGGTTCATCAGAGCAAAGAGTTACTTGGTTCAGAAAAGGTATTAAAAGTGGTGACATAAGAAGTTGTGATACAGGGATATAGCGTTTAGCCTTTATTCATTGGCTAAAGCCAATCCTACAGGTAGCGAACTTTAATTAGTTTAAAACTTGTAGAATCGACTTCAGCCGACGTATTTATGATATGAACTGATAATTAAATTTGTCCTTTTGCATAATTAACCCATAACATAAATTCTTTTGCTGCAAAATAACCTTTTGCTGTTGCCAACAAACTACCATCAGCTTTTCTAAAATAAACAGTAGGTGCTAAGCTTGGATTTAAACCATAAGTTTTTGCTTCAGCACTATTCTTTTGTAACTTCACCCAAACAAAGTTTTCAAGTGCTTCTTTCACTTTTCTATCCTCTAAAGTCTCTTTACGCATTTTCTTAGACCATGATGACTGTCTATTTTCGACATAAACCATAACTTGTTTACCTGTTTGAAGTGCATAATCTTCTGCTGATGCAATGTCATAAAACCAGTTCTCACTCTTTACTGACCGTGATGACACGTCTGCTGTTGCATCTGTACTTAGCCCTAGTTTACTTTTAGAGTCATTCACCCACAAATTAAAATCATCTTTTCCTAAATAACCCTTTACGGTGTTAATTACTTTAAATTTTGATGAAATAAAATAAACAGTTGGGGTATAGCGTGTCACAGGTAAATATTGTTTTGCTTCACGTTCATTCTTATCTACGGTTACAGAAATAAACGATTGAACATTTTTCTGTACCTCTTCATCATTTAAAGTTCTTTCTTTCATCTTGTCACAATAAGCACAAGAATCAGACTTTACATAAACCATCACAGGCTTATGCTCTTTCCTAGCTTTTAGTAGGGCATCTTTTAAATCTCCTGATAGCAGTAAGACAGGTAGGTAAATTAGTAGTGCGATTTTTCTCATTATTATTCTCTCCTATATTTAATTATTAATAGTGTAATATGATTATGTTAAAAATGTTATATAGTATAGCAACTTTTTAATAAATTTCATCTCAAATTGTGACTTTTTGGTTTATTATTAAGGATAACTGTTTTATAATATTAAACTAACGTTAAAACCAAAAGGAGATCAAATGAATAAAATCATTAGAAGAAACGCATTAGTTAGTACATTGTTACTGCTACTCGGTTTAACAGACTACACCTTAGCTGAATCAGCTTTACCACTTACTTCTCAAGTATCAGAAGGGACTAAAGAAGGGAAAATTCAAGTAGTTGAAGAAATTAAGATTGAAGCACAAGCTAAAAACACTGCTTCTAATCCTAAACTAAAAGATGGAACTGCTTGTAGCGATGAAGACTTAGAAGAGGCAGAAGGTCCTCTTTTTACTGAAATCCCTATGGCTGAGACCATTCCTTGTGATACAGTTAACTGTAATGATTTATCAGCAGCTCAGTTACACAATGATGACTATAAAAAATTACAAACGGCTCAAACCATTTCTTGTGATAAATAAAACTTTGTAGACTAAGTTAAATAAGTGTGGGAACTTGTTTAACTTCATATCTCTTCTCATATTTTGCCAATCCAAATTTTCTTTTCGTTATAATCTCATTTAAAATTTACCTCATAAAGATAAACCGTGAACTTTGAAACCTATCCCTTTGAAAAACTTAATACCCTTTTAGAAAATATCTCTCCAAACTGTGACTATAGTTCTTTAAGTCTAACCATTGGTGAACCTCAATTTGAAACACCAAGCTTTATTTTAGATAAATTAAAAGATTCAGCCTCACTACTTAACAAATATCCTAAAACAGCTGGAGAACCTATATTAAGAGAAGCGATGCTTCAATATTTAAGCACCCGTTTTGACCTAACATTGACAAATGAACAAATCATTCCAACATTTGGAACACGAGAAGTGCTTTTTAACTTTCCACAGTTTTTACTCCATGACATTAAAAACTCTGTTATGGCCTATCCTAATCCTTTTTACCAAATTTATGAAGGGGCTGCAAAAGCCACCCATTCAAAAGTCATTTATCTTAATTTGGAAGCCAAAAACAACTTTGAACATGTGATTGATGAAAAAGCTTTAAGTGCTTGTCATTTTGTGATTATCAATACTCCAAACAATCCTACTTCCACTACCATGCTCATGAGTGAACTAAGAAAATGGGTAAGATTGGCACAAAAACATAACTTTGTACTACTCAATGATGAATGTTATATTGACCTTTACTTAGATGAACCTACCCCCTCTTTACTCAATGCAAGTATTGAAGAGGGAAATACAGATTTTAAAAATATTTTGGTTATTAATTCCATCTCAAAACGCTCTTCTGCTCCTGGTTTACGTTCAGGTTTTATTGCTGGTGATGCCAATATTTTAAAAGCCTACATGACCTACCGAACTTACGTAGGCTGTGCTTCTCCCCTACCCCTCCAAGAAGCAGCAGCTGTAGCTTGGGCTGACCAAAAGCATGTTGATAGATTTAGAGCTAAATACAAAAGAAACTTTGAACTGGCAAAAGAAATCTTAAATATTACCCCACCACAAGCCACTTTTTACATTTGGTTAGAAGTTGAAGATGAAATTGAGTTTACCCTAAATCTTTACAAAAACTACAACTTAAAAGTCATTCCTGGTTCATTCTTAGGAAGAGAAGGTCAAGGTCAAGGTTTTGTAAGACTTGCCTTAGTTTATGAAGAAAACAAGACACGTGAGTGTTTAGAAAGAATTAAAAAGATGTTAAAAAGCTAAAAAAGATTAAAAAACTAAAAAGATTAAGGAGCATAACATGCAACAAGAAGAAATAGACATAGAAGCACTAAAAAAAGACGAAGAGTTCTTAGGAAATTTAAAAACCATTGAAGAAGAGATGAAAGCTGAAAACAGCATTGCAAAAGGGTATCAACTCTTAGATGCCAAACTACTTTTAGAAGCCAGTGAAGATGAGATAAATGATATTTTTACCTTTATTGTTAACACAGCCTTTGATGTACTTGCAGAACGTTTAAGCCAAAATAAGGGCTTTGACATGGAAGAATATGAAGACCTAGCAACAGCCAGAGCCATTTACGAAAATGGAATTCAACGTTACAGTGAAAATGATAAAAAAGGTTCAAAAGAAATTTTCTTGATTTTACACTATACCATGCAAGATGAAGCCCTAAAAGATGCCATGATGGTTCATGCCTGTGCTGTCATGGCTGGTCACTCTTTTGACGACTTTATTCAAAACCTTGTCGATGTTTCAGGTGTTGACGAATCTAGCCCTACTGCTTTTTTCATTCAAACATTTGCACAGCCTACAGACATTTTACTTAATATGTTTGCTAAGTATGTGAAGTTAGGGGAAGCTGAGTT
>CACVAZ010000165.1 GCA_902727995.1 uncultured Sulfurovum sp. | reverse complement strand
GGAGGCGATTTTTTATAATGGGGAGAGTAAAGAAGAATACACAGCTATTTTAGAGCAATCTATAAAGTCCTCCTAATAATACTTATTATAAAATAATTTATCAAACTAATAGGAAATAGGATGAAAAATTATGTATGGATAATAATGCTTATGGTCTTAGGAGGGTGTAGTCAAAAGGTTAATCCACCTCCTGTTCCTATTGTGCTAGAACATAATGTCACTATAGAGAACAATGTCTCTTTAGAGGAGCAAGAAGAAGAAATAGTGGTGGTTGTTCCTGAATTAAACATCTTTGATTGGCAACAAAATGATGAGTTGATTAAGTCTGAAAAAGCTGTAAAAATGGTGGTGGTTAAGTCGAAACGGGTATTGGTTCTTTTAAATACAGAGGGAGATGTCCTGAGTAGACATAGAATTTCTTTGGGTGATAATCCTGTAGGAACAAAGTTAAAGCGAGGCGATAAGAAAACACCAGAGGGAACTTATGGTATTCGTGACATTCGTGGAGACAAAAAATATTATAAAGAGATTCTTATTTCTTATCCGAATGCAGAAGATAAAAAACGTTCAAAAGACTTAGGTTTTCATCCTGGTAGTGGTATTACTTTTCATGCACAGGTTCCTTGGAATTGGAACGGTTCGGGAGATGATTATACTTTGTCTAATGATTGGACAAATGGTTGTTTGGCCTTGACCAATCATGGCATGGACACGGTTCTAGCTATGATTGATAAAAATACCGTTGTTGAGATACGAGAATAAAGAACAAAGTCCATTTTTAATTTCTAACGATATAATATTTTTTAAATTAAATATCAGGAATTAAGAATGGCAAAATTTACAAAAATCATAGCTTCACTCATAGGCGTGTCAGCTCTTTGGCTGGGAGGAACTGCGTATATCTCTTCCAATACAAAATCATATTTAAATACCTATATTGCAAAATCAAGCAGTCTGTACAACGCCAATGGAATGCAGATGCATGTTGAGAATTTTGAAAAAGGGTTTTTTAGCTCAAATGCAAAAATCAAAATTGATTTTGTTGACCCTACTTTAAGAGAGACTATTTCCGAAACATTTAAGTTGCCCATAGAGCTTGACTATAAGATTGAAAATGGTCCATTATTTTTTAAAAATGGTTTGAGTTTAGGTTCAAGTCGTATTTCTAGCACTGTTAATTTGAGTTCTTATCTTGTTGACCAAGAGGCTTTTAAAAAAATATTTAAAGAGGATATTGAGTTAACTTCCATGACGAGTATTGACTTTTTTAACAATGCTTCGTTTACAGCTAAAACGAACAAGATTCTGGCAAATGTTGACGGCGATGAAGTGCAGGTCTCACCGTTAACCATAGAGGGTGATATGAACATTGAAACTTTCCAAGGTCAAATGAAAATGCTTGTAGACTCAGTGTTAGCAGAGAATAAAACAGAGTTTATTAAAGCAAGAAACATTGTGTTAGATGCTGATATTAAAAAGTTTTATGATAATGGATTTTATTTGGGTAATTTTGTACTCTCTTTAGGTTCACTTGACATGAAAGATGAACTTTTACCTTTTGAGCTAAATGGGGCTAAAGGTACTTTTACTATGGACGTTGAGGAAAATAAAAATAAAACCATTGACATGAAATTTAACTTACATGCCAAGCTTGGAGACTCGAAATTACCAAAGGAATATTCATCGCTTAATGAAGTTGAGTTGTCTTATGCTTTAAATGGGACAAAGTTAGAGGGGCTTTTAGCTTTTCAAGATTTTACAACAGGCTTACAAGTAAAACAACAAGAGATTATGAGACGTTTAAAGTCATCAACAACAGGCGAAATTGACATGAAAGTTTTGGCTGAGTTAGAGAAGGTTCAAACGGAAAATATGGAACGCATGATGGTGCTAATGGCTGGACTACTACATAAAGATAGTAGTAATCTTAATATAGAAATGAAGATGATAGATAAGAAAGAGAAAAGCAGTCATTTAGAAATGAATCTTGCTTATGTTGGTGATGAGGTACTTCCTACCACAGCTAAAGCCCTAGAAGAAAAATTTAGAAAAGAATTTTTGAATTTAGTAAACATTGAGCTTGATGTTGAATTGGAGAAAGATTATATTGCTAATTTACCCCTAGAGTTTCAACAAGAACTAGCAGGACAACTTCAAGTAGGTGCAATGTTTGGTGTAGTACAAGAGAATAACAGCTCTTTTTCTTTTGATGCGAGTTACCAGGCAAAACGTCTTATGCTCAATGGCAAAGATCGTTCAGAGATGTTACAACTGCTTGAGCAAGGTTTGTTAGCAGAGGGGATTTAATAGATGTTTTACAAAACTTTTTTCGTTAGGAGTTTCTACTTTCTTTACTGTTTTTAACAAGGATTGAAAGGACAAAACTGGTTAAGACAAAACCTAAAAAGAGATAAAAGCCTACCTCTAAGTGCGTTCCATTAAAAGTAATAATATTAATTGGTGTACCTTGGGTTTGAAGTTTGTTTAGCTCACTTCCTACGACCCCATCAAGTCCTAGATAGGCCATAAAGATAGAAACTACCATGACATCTGCCATAGACCATTTGGTAGATTGAAGTGCAAAAAAGCGTATTATAATATTGTTTTGGAGTATTCCTTTTGCGTAAAAATAGATGGTAGTAGCAATGAGCTTTAGGAGAGGAAAAATAATGGAAAAAGTGACTAATAATACTCCTACCAATATCATTTTGGCTTCTCCTGATTCTAAGAGTAATCTAAATAAATCATAAATACTCTTAGATTGAAAGAAGAGAATCTGATTTTCAAATATGATGGGTTGTTCAAATACGATAAAGTAGAGTTTAGTAATTTTAGCTTCTATGTCTAGCATAGGGAGCATAACCCCAGCGAAAAGTAGATTTAGGGTTGTACCAGCGAGTGTAAATAGACCTACAGAGTTTAAAGTACCTTGTAGAACTACCAATATAAGAATGGTAAAAGCAAGAAGTAATATATTTATGGTGGCACTGTTCATGGTCTGGGTATTACTTTGTATGTGTGTATCTAAAATTAGGGTACAGGCTTTTAGGTTAGAGGCATTGTATTTATACAGTAGTGCATTATACCCCGTCATATCTGTGGTTGCTTGGAATTTCTTTTTCATAAATTCTTTAAGCTTTTCACTTAGAACTTTTTTTGCTCTTGCTTGGTTTTCTGGTCTTTCGATTTCTAACATTACAGCAGAGGTAAATTGAGGTACTCGTTGACGTAAGGCTTTAAAATCTATAATTGAGTCGGTTATCATCTGTTTTGTAGAACCCATAATGTTGTCAAAAAAACCATTTTCCCCCTTGTTTCTTTCTTTGACAATACGTTCTGTCTCAACAATAAGGGTGTCGATAATGGTACTTACATAGCCTTCTATTTCATCTCTATTGTTTATATTTAGATCAAAGTTGTCTATTTTATTACTGATGACTTGGGTCATTTTATTTGTCCATAAGTCAGAGTTAAACATACCATATTCTACAGAATGGAGTTTAGCATAGTCAGTTTTATAAGATTTGGCTTCTTTTCCTGTTTTTATGAGTTCCATAGAGAAATACATAAGTAGTAAGAGTAGGAGTACGGAGATAATAGCTAAGAGGACTTTAAGAATTTTCATAAATAATACTACCTTAAAATTTAAGTATTTAATTTTAGAATTAGTGTAGCTAAAAAATCTATGATTTTCTATTGATATAAGTATATTTTCTCTGATATCTCTTTTCTGGGTGAATATTGTTTTGATACTTTACAAAGATTTTACTCTTATTTGGTCTAATGTTATGAATTAAAAATCATAACTTGTTCTTAAATACAAACGGTCAACGGAATAAGTATTATTATTTTGTAAAACGCGTTCACCATGAATATACTCAAGGGCTAAAAGAAATTTTTTCAGAGGGTTATATTGTAGCCCTATATGTCCTGACCATGCTGACTTATCAATGCTTTCTAAGGCTAAAATAGGATCTGTTTCTATTTTTCCAATGGCAAAGTTAACCCGTAAATCTTTACGTAGCCAATGTTCATATGAGGCATGTGTTCCCCATGAAAATTGTGCTTCTAATTTTCCTTTGTCATTGAGTACAGCTGAGGGAAAAAAACTGGTTGCCATATAACGCCCTATGCCCTTTCCTCCTACCATCCCCAAAGTTAAAGTATCTTCTTGATAAGTGTGGATATGTGTTGTAAAATTTAGACCATAAGCAAAAGTACTGTCTGTTTCTGTACTTTGGGCTTCTTGGTTAATTCTAAGTTCTCTTGCTAAGAGTGCAAGGGAGTAGTTACTCCATTGAAGTGCATGTTCATATTTTAAAATGATATCAGGAAACTGCTCATCATTAATGGTAGTTTTAGCACCTGTTGAAAGCATAATGACTGATTCAGCTTGTTCAAAAGAGAGGGCTAAACTATTTTTGTTAAAAGATTGTTTATAAGAGATAAGAGGTTGACGCATAAAAACATCATCCACAGGGGAAAGAAGGGTATGGGGTTTAAAACTCTCAACAAAAAGACTGTTAGTTTGTCCAATTGTCCATCCATTATAGAGAATGTAAGCATGACGTAGTCGTGGATTATGAGAGTTGGAATTGGTTTCTGTTCCATTACTTCCCCAAAAGTCAAACTCTAAAAGGGTCATGAGGGGTTTTGCATTAATTTGATTGGTACGTGTTTTAATCCAAAATTTACTATTTCTAGCTGTTAGGCTAAGTTCTGATTCTTCTCCTTTTGAATTAATAGGAATGTTGTTGGCATTGAAAAATTGATCAGAGCTGTTATTTCCTCCCTCTTTTCCATTGGCTGTTTGAAGATAGGTACTATCTAAGGTGATCTTTCCTCCCAAAAATACATGGGTGTTCATGGATTGGAAGTTTAGTATGTTATTAGATTTATTTTCCTGCTCTAAAACTTCAATGCGTTCTTCCAAGTTCATAATATACTGGGAAAGATTTTCATCAGCTTGTAGGAACAGAGGTAAAAATAGTACTAGCTTTAAGTGTTTATTGTAGGTTAGCATGACATTGGGTACAAGTATTGTTTATGGCATTAAGGCTTGGTGCTATCTTTTCTATTTGATAGTTTAAAACAATTTTTTTTAACTCTTTAGATTGTTTTTCTAATGCTTTTGCTAAAGTTAAAAAACCTTTTGATTGTTGAGTAGGTAGGGTTTGTAATTTTTGACTATTGAGAATTAAATCATCAATAAGGACTATGATATCTTGAGTATAGTTCATACGCTTCATATCGCGATCGAGTTCACTTTGAAAATTTTGATAGATAAGATTTTCAAATTTATGCATAATGCTTTGAAGCTCTGTACTTTTTTGATGGTGTTTGGCTGAGGGGGTATCCTTGATTATTTCTTGATGTGTGCAACCTATAATAAAAAAAATACTAATACTGACTTTTACTAAAGTTTTCATAAACTCTTCTTATATTTTGTGTATATCATTAGTTTAATTTTAGCATAAAAATTTTCAGAAAAAGCTTTTGAACTGATAGTTTTTCGATGACAAATAAATATTAATATATTATTTTAAGTTTAAATAAAAAAATTAATAGTTATACTAACATATATTTAAACATAAGGTAAATAGAACATGAAACAAACAATTTTTGGAATAGTTTTAGGTCTATTATTAGTCTTAACCATTTCAGTAGGATTTGAGATTCAAGAAAAATATGAGATAATGAATGCGAGTGATTATGTCGCACCCACAGAATTTACTGTTGATATTGATGGTATTAAATATAGAAAAAAGATTAACTAATATCTAATCTTTTGTTTTGGATGTTCCACTCTTAGTAAGAGCAGGAGCAGTTGAATCTTTTGGATTGACACTATTTTCTTCGGCAAGTCGCATTGTTCCAACACAACCATTTATGAGAAATATCAATAGGACAAACAAGCCTTTTTTAATCATTATAATTCCTTTAAGTATAAGTTTTTGTAATTATAGTTATATATATTTTAAATAATATTATATGGTGACTATTTTTATAAGCATAAATAATATGTAACTTATCTACCCATTAAATTTATATTTATTTAAAATGTATTTTATCTAATCATATTTTTTGGAATAAATAGCTTACATTCTGTAATTTCTTTGGAAGAAGAAATTTTTATTTTTCCTTGCATACTCTCTTCTATAATCATTTTTAAAATATATAAGCCCAGTCCTGTTCCTTTAGATTTATGTTTAGTTGTAAAATAGGGATCATAGATTTTATCGATAATATCAGGAGAAATACCACCAGCCTTATCGGTAACAGAGATAATAATATCTTTTTTTCTGTCCTCAACAGCAATAATGATTTCTGAATTGTGACACTCCTCTTCTAATAAACAAGCATCAATGGCATTGTTTATGACAATGAGTAATGCCTGAATAAGTTCTGAACGATAAGCAGTTAATATGATGGCTGGGTGTTTGATATATTTAATTTTAATAGTCTCTTTTTTGGTAGATTGAACCAGATTTAATGTTCCTTCTATGAGATTAGCTATGGTGAATTTTTCTACTTCTTTGTTATGTTTGAAGTAATCAGTAAAATCGTTAATGGTTTGAGACATATAGGCTGTGGTCTGTTCCATACTGTCTAGGTAGTTGATGAATTTTTGGCTTGAAAGCTGTTTCTTTTGATAGTCAATGTCCATGTTTAAAATTACCCCATTAATTTCAGAAAGAGGTTGTCGCCATTGATGGGCTATCATGCTGATGACTTCTCCCATGGATGCGAGTTTATTTTGTTGTACTAAAAGATGTTCTTGCTCTTTCTTCTCTTTTTCTAGAAGATTTATTTTGTAGGCAAGAATAAAAGAAAATAATAAGACTTCAATTAAGACAAGAAATTGAAAAATATAATTTGAGGGAATATTTATTTCAACAATATTTAAGTATTGAAAAGAGAGTAGTAGCCCAATGATGGAGATGATAGACCAAACAATAGAGTAGAACTTCGCAATGCTATCATCTTTATAATACGCTAAGTAATAAGTTGAACCAATAATAATAGAGACAAAAATTAAAATAAGCACAAAAAACAAGTTAAAAAGAAATTGAACATAGATAAATAAGTTGGCTTCAATGGCATAAATATTTAATAATATGGTGATTAAAAAGTATAGGATAAATAGGTTTAGGATTTTGTTGATTTTGGGCAGTTTATTTTTTAGATTTAGTATGGATTGTACAAAAAGAGTGAGAAAAATTAAAAATATTCCTGAGGAAAAGTAGAAAATATAAGTATAAGATTCAAAATAACGTTGAGAGAAACCAAAAAGCCCAATAAAATAAACACTCAACCAAAAAACATAAGCAACATAATAAAGATAAGCCGTAATTTTTAAAAGAAAATAGAGAAATAAATTATAGAGTAACATGAGTAGCATACCCCCAAAAAACATTCCTTCGATTAAATTATAAAGTTGGTAATAGTCGAGTAAATACTCTTGGGTTACTAAAGTAAAATTAATATTAATTTTATTGTAATTTCTTATTTTAAAATAAACTTCTGCTTCTGAGTTTAGATCGATTTCAATAGGAAAGATCATGTGAGTGGCATTAAAAGCTCGATTGGCATTTTTGGAAATCACACCATCTTCAATATGACTCACAATTTTTTTGTTTTTTAGAAGATAATAGTCAATTTTATAGGTAAATTGATTTTCTGCTTTAAAATAATAAGTTTGTTTCTTTTGAGCAATATTTTTTACTTTAATTTTTGCCCAGTAAGCATTGTTAGCATATTTGAATGAAGTAAATGACTTTTTATTTTTTTTCCAAATGCGATTATCTAAGTTATTGGGGGTTTCATTAAGGTTTTGGGCGACAGTATATTCAATATAATCGTTTGTTTCATAGATTTCAGAAAGGTTAAGGTTCAGTGTTTTAGCCAAAGAATAATGGCTAAAAAAAAGAGAAAAGAATAAAAATAGTTTAAGCATTATTCACCTGTTTTTTAATTGAGACAATAGTATATAACTTTTTTAATCATTTAGCTATAATTTTATCAAAATTAATGAGGAAAAAATTATATGAGTAAAATTGCTATTATGGGTGCGATGCCTGAAGAAATTGAACCTTTATTGAAAAAAGTTGAAAATATAAAAGAAATTAACTATGCTAATAATACCTATTTTGAAGCAAACTATAAAGGAAAAGAACTTGTTATTGCTTATTCAAAAATAGGGAAAGTATTTTCATCTTTAACAGCGTCTACACTATTAGAAAAGTTTTCTTGTAAGAAGCTTCTTTTTTCTGGTGTGGCAGGTGCCATCAACCCAGCACTAAAAATTGGTGATTTGATTATTGCCAATAAACTTTGTCAACATGATTTAGATATTTCTATTTTTGGTCATGACTTTGGTTATGTTCCTGAGGGAGCTAAGTTTGTTGAGACAGATAAAGCTTTACGTGAAATTGCCAAAGAAGTAGCCAAAGAAAATGCACTTTCCTTGATAGAGGGTACGATTGCCACGGGTGATCAATTTGTAGCCTCAAATGAACGAAAAGCATTTATAAGCGAAAATTTTCAAGCTGATGCATTGGAAATGGAGGGTGCTTCAGTAGCCGTCGTCTGTGATGCTTTAAATGTTCCCTTTTTTGTCTTGAGAGCCATTTCAGACACAGCCAATGATGATGCAGGAATGGATTTTGACCAATTTATGATTGGTTCAGCAAAAATTTCTGCAAACTTTATTTTAGACATGGTTGAGAAGATAGATTAGATATTATGACTAGAATACAAGAAGCACAATTAACTATTTCAAAAAAACTTTTACGTGTTGTAGGAAAGACCAATGCTACCTTTAAACTCATTGCAGAGGGTGACAAAGTTTTAGTGGGTTTAAGTGGAGGAAAAGATTCTTTGGCTTTAATTCACGCCATGAAGCACATGCAAAAACATGCACCTTTTAAATTTGAATTTGAAGCTTGTACTATCAAGTATGGTATGCCTGGAGAAGTTTATGAGAGTGTAGCTACTCATTGTAAGCAATATAATATTAAACATACGGTTTTTGATACAAATATTTATGAAATTTCAAACGATGCGATACGGGAAAACTCTTCTTTTTGTTCGTATTTTTCACGGATGAGACGAGGGGCTTTGTATACTTTTGCCGAAGAAAATGGTTTTAATAAAGTAGCTCTTGGACATCATTTTGATGACATGGTTGAGAGCTTTTTTATGAACATGTTCTACAATGGAAGCATGAGAGCGATGGCTCCTATTTACAAAACTAATAGAGGATTTCATTTGATTCGTCCTCTTATTGAAGCTAGAGAAAAGCAATTGAGAGCTTTTGCTGATGATAATGATTTGCAACCCATTGGCGATGAAGCGTGTCCAGCGATGTTAAAAGAAGTAAAGATGCCCCATGCAAGAGCTGGTATGAAAGTATGGTTAAAAGATTTAGAGAAAGATAATTCTCAGGTTTTTAAAATGATAAAAGCATCATTCAAACACATCCATGATGATACTTTTTTGGATCCAAAACGTTGGGATAGAGACGATCTCTAAGTCAAGCTATTTCTATATTTACTGTGAATTTAGCTATAATTTTGTTATTAATATATTAAGGACTATAATGTCAAATTCTCAAGAAGAAGAACCAAAATTAAAAAAAATTGTGTTAGCTGCCGATGGGCTTAGCTTAGGTATTTCAATGGTTGTTGCTATACTCTTAGGGGTAGGAGTAGGACTGTTACTTAAAAATCTTTTTGATACGCCTTGGTTACTTTGGGTAGGAGTATTTTGGGGGGTGGCTTCAGCCATTCTAAATGTTTACAAAGCGTATGAAAAGCAAAAAAAGTCTTTAGATGAACTGGCAGATGATCCACGTTATCGACACCGTAAATATGATGACTCAGATGATGAAGATGATAAGTATTAATGAAAAATGTCTTCGTTAGTTTGTTTATTGTTAATGCTTTTATAGTATTATATACCTACTTTATGGCTTCTGATAATTGGTTAATCAACTCTCAAATTGCCTTTTTCTCTTCTACATTAATTATGTTTGCTTCAATGTATTCTTATCGAAATATGGTTCAAAATAGTTTAGAAGTAGGGGCTGTTCGTGATGATGAAAGAGATACCTTGGATAAACTAGAAGATCCTTATGATGTATTTGATGATAGAGAAAAAATAGATAATGAAGAAAAAACTTTGGTGGAAGTGGTTAAAGAAGAACGTGCTAATTTAAAAAAAGGTGGCAGAAGTTTTTGGGAAGCAACGAAGGATTCTAAGACCTCTTTCTCTTTTTATCGACTAGGTGCTTATGGTATTTTAGTCTTAGGGTTTTTTTATCTCAATTCCAATAAGATTTTAGAGCTAACACCCTATTTGATTTCTTTAAGCATTCCTCCTATTGTGATTGTTTTAGGATTAATGAAAAATCGAGAATAATATTTAGTTTTTTGCTTCAATATGCTCTAACCTTGATTGACAGAGACTAAGAGTTTCTGATATAATCATGTTAATATTCAAGACAAGGTAAAAGAATGGCAAAAAGTTTATATGAGACTTTAGGTGTAAGTGAAAATGCAAGTGCAGATGAGATTAAAAAATCTTATAGAAAATTGGCACGTAAATATCATCCCGATGTGAATAAAGAAGAATCAGCAGTAGATAAATTTAAAGAAATTAATGCTGCTTATGAAGTACTTTCTGATAAAAAGAAAAAAGATGAGTATGACATGTATGGTGACCAAATGTTTGGTGGACAAAACTTCCATGACTTTGCTCAAAATAAAGGGGGTAATGTAGACCTTGATGAACTTCTTAAAAACATCTTCGGTGGAGGTGGTGGTTCTGGAGGTTTCGGTGGAGGTGGCTTTGGTGGAGGTTCTATGGATCTTGATCAAAAAACTACGATTACCATTCCTTTTGCAGTTTCTGTTTTAGGTGGGAAACATCATGTTTCTGTAAATTCTGGAAGTTTCGATATTAAGATTCCAGCAGGAATTAAAAATGGTGAGACTTTAAGGGTTCGTGGTAAGGGACATGCTGGTATGGGACAGAATGGTGACTTGTTAATTAAAGTAGAAGTTTCTGTCTCTCCTACCTTTACTAGAGAAGGTAACGATTTGTTCACGACGATGGATGTTCCTTTAAAAGAAGCACTTTTTGGTGGAAAAGTAAGGGTAAATACCTCTATTCATGAGGAGATTACAATTAAAGTTCCTCAGGGTACAAAAAATGGTCAAAAATTTAGAGTAAAAGGAAAAGGGGTTGTTGATAGAAAGACAGCACTCAAAGGTAATCTTTATTTAACAGCAAATATTATTTTACCAGATGTTGATAGTTTAGATGATGAGTTTAAACAAATATTAGAAGAAAAATTACCATCAGGTGAAGTTACTTCAGAGGAGTAGTCCATGCACAGTTATGATGAACCTGTATATCTTATTTCAGTTGTTGCAACTATTTTAGATATTCACCCACAAACCTTACGTCAATATGAGAAAGAAGGGCTTATTTGTCCTTCTCGAACACAAGGACGCATGAGACTTTATTCCCAACGTGACATAGATAAGATAAAATTTGTATTGCAATTAACGCGTAAAATGGGCATTAATTTAGCTGGGGTTGATGTTATTTTAAAATTAAAAGAGCAGATGGATGCCATGAACAATGAAATTAAAGACTTACGAGAAGAACTCTCTAAAGTAAATCGAAATGGTTCCGTTCCCTCCCATAAAGCTGTGGTGACTACGAGTAATTATGACATCGTCATTTTTAAAGATTAACGTACCCTGAGCGACGTCGAAGGGTTAAGTTAATCGAACATGCCCTTCGACTTCGCTCAGGGAACATGTTAAATTTATTTCGTCACCAATAATAAAATAAATCCTTCACGATTCACATAAACCCTTTTGGTCTTACTTTTAAGGAGTTCAAAGGCTCTTTTTGCATCAGCAACACTTTCAATGCGTCTGTTTTCAATTTGTATAATAATGTCTCCAGCCATAAAACCAGAAAGGTCAGCTTGGCTTCGTTCAAGAACACCTTCAATTAATGCTCCTGTAACACTAAGGTCAATTTGGTAATCTTTTTTAACCTTAGGCGTTAAATCAGCAAGTCTAAGCCCTTCTATTTTTGTTAAAGCTCCTAATATATTAGAACTACTACTTAAAGAACTAAGTGTTAGCTCTTTGACAAAGGTTTTTTGCTCACGTTCAATGGAAAGTTTAATGGTCTCATTTGGAGAAAAAGAGGTTACCATACGTTGTAAGTCACTTGGACTTTTTATTTTTTTACCATTAAGTGCATAAATCAAGTCTCCACGTTGAAGTTTAGCAATATCAGCAGGAGAGTTAATTTGAATATCGGTAATGATGGCACCACTTTTATGTTTGTAAAGTTTTTCTAAACTAGGATTGACTTCAGAAATATTAACCCCCATAAAACCACGGCTTACTTTTCCATCTTTAATAAGTTTTGAGACCACATTGCGTACCATATCAATGGGAATGGTAAACCCAATACCATGGTTCCCTCCTGTTTGTGAAAGAATCGCAGCATTGATTCCAATTAAAGCACCACGAGAATCAATCAAAGCTCCACCCGAATTTCCAGGATTAATAGAAGCATCGGTTTGGATAAAGTTCTCATATTTGTTGATGCCAACATGGTTTTTGTTTAAGGCTGAAACAATTCCTTGTGTCACGGTTTGTCCTACCCCAAAAGGGTTACCAATGGCAAAGACAATGTCACCGAGTTTAACCTCATCAATGGTACTAAGTGTTATGGCTTCTAAGTTTTTAGCTTCAATTTTAATCACAGCTAAGTCACTATCTTTGTCTTTTCCAATAACTTTTGCTTTGTGCTCTTTATTCGAACCATTTATGACGACCATAATTTCATCAGCTTCGGCAATGACATGGTTATTGGTAACGATGTAGCCATCGTCTGAGATAATAACCCCTGATCCTAATGCATTATCTTTTTTAGTCGGTGCTTGTTGTCTTGGTTGTCCTCTGTGTCCAAAAAATTCTCGGAAAAAAGGGTCATTGTAGAGTCTATTTTGCTTTTGACTATGTTCGACAATGGTTTTTGTAGAGATGTTGACAACAGCATTCATCGAATCTTTTAATACAGAGTGAAAAGATAAAATTTCATTTTTCCCATTGGGCAGTTTATGTTCTGGATTTTTGGGTGCATTTTTAAAGCTTATGCTCCCTGCTGTAAGCAAGACCGAGAAAAGAGTCGAAAGTAGAAAAGTTTTTGGGAGTAGGTTTTTTGTCAATGGATTCGTTTTCATTCAAGTCCTTCTGAAATAGATGTTATGATTTTTGAAAGTGTTGTTTTAAAGTTTTGAGAAGTAAAGGGAAGGGAAATCAACACAATTAAAGTTATTGATGACTTTAAAACAACGGCTATACAAAGAAGACTAAAGGAGGTAAAATCTTCATTTATATATCTTTCATAGTGTTATTATAGGAGATTAGAATAAACCAATAGAAAATAGATGGTTAACCTAAAGTTAACAGTAGTGATTAAGTATCTAAATTATGGACTTTCAAAGCATTTTCTAAATCTTCAATTGTATCAATACCAAAGCTTTTTGTCTCAACTTCAACCATAGAAACATCAAATCCATGATATAAAGCACGAAGTTGTTCTAGTTTTTCAATCTCTTCTAATGGTGCAGGACTGAGTTTACAAAAGGTTTCCAATGACTTTTTTGTAAAACCATAAATACCTAAATGTCCTTTGTAGTCATTAAAATGATGATCTCGAGGATAAGGAATTTTAGCACGTGAAAAATAAAGTGCTATATTGTCAATACTACTAATGAGTTTAACAATGTTTGGATCATCTGCTTCAGAACTCTGGATGGTTTTATAGCAAGAATTCATCATAACTTGTTCATTGTGTTTATTTTTAACTGTTAAGTCAAAAACAGCTTTAACCACTTCTTCTTCAATAAAAGGCTCATCTCCTTGTACATTGATAATAACTTCATCATCAGGTAAGCCTAATTTTTGTGCAGCTTCAAAAATACGGTCTGTTCCAGAGTTATGATTGCTAGAGGTTATAATGGCTTGAATACCATAAGATTTTGCGATAGCTATAACCTCTTGGGAATCTGTAGCAATAGCAACTTTATCGATATTTTGAACGGCTTTTGCTGTACGAATAACCATCGGCAAACCAGCAACATCTGCTAACACTTTGTTGGGAAAACGAGAAGAACCTATACGGGCTGGAATAATTATCATATTGTATCCTAAAATTTTTATTTAGAATTTTAACTAAATAAGCTAAAGAATTTGTTCAAAATATAATAGTTATATATTGTTGTTATAATAGTTCTTAACATGAGAAGTATGAAAAATAAAAATGAGAAATAATAAAGTATTTGCTTGGTTCCTAAAGATATATTACATATAATAATCGCAGATAATTACAAAGGATAAAATTATGAAAAAAATTATTATAATTTCAACGATTACTTCGTCAATGCTCCTCGCAACAAACGGTGACTTAATGTTAGGTGATGGAGTCAAGTCTTCAGGTATGGGTAGTGTTGGGATTGCCGTTTCTCATGGTTCAGAGTCTTTATATGCTAACCCAGCCATGATTAAGGATGTTAAAGGTTCAGAATTTTCTGGTTACATGACTTATTTTGCACCTGATGTCAATTTTAAATCAGACGCAAGTGCT
This sequence comes from uncultured Sulfurovum sp., assembly GCA_902727995.1. GTDB lineage: Bacteria > Campylobacterota > Campylobacteria > Campylobacterales > Sulfurovaceae > UBA1140. The sequence continues at coordinate 1,683 of CACVAZ010000165.1, read as the reverse complement.
AGAATTCCAACAGGTGCTGCTGGTCTTAATAAATCAGCTGCTGATGAATCCTTCATTCCTGGACTTGCTTACGTTCAAAGAAATAATGAAAATATTGTATGGGGTATTTCTCTTGCTGGAACAGCTGGGATGGGTACAGACTATACTGGTGCAATACTTGGTTCTGGTGCATTTGGTATGGAAACGGAGTTAGCCATTGCAAAACTTTCTATTCCTGTTGCCTATACAAGAAATGATTTTACCATTGCTTTAGCACCTGTATTACAGTACTCAACTTTGCAAATGAATTACAATACTCCTTTTGGACGTTCAAATAATGATAAAGATTCTAGTGTTGCCTTGGGAATGACCGTGGGCTTGGCTTATGATATTGGAGATTTAACATTAGGTGCTGTCTATAAATCAAAAATAGAAGCAAATTATAAAGGTAATATTTCAAATGCCCTAAGAGATTTTGGAATTAGATCAATAGCTTCTGGCGACCAACTCGATCAACCAGAAGAAGGTGCTATTGGGGCTGCTTATAAATTGGGAAACAATACGTTTGCTGCAGAGTTCAAAAGAGTTAATTGGGCACATGCCACAGGATACAAAGATTTTGGTTGGGAAAATCAAAATATTGTTGCCGTTGGTTATGAGTATGCCACCCCTTCTTGGGCAATTAGAGCTGGTTATAACCATGGTAAATCACCCATTACAGAACAAGATGGTTCAGCAACTGCGAATGCAAGAAATTATGACAATGCAGCTAAAAACTTTTTTAATTTAGCAGGATTTCCTGCCATGGTTGAAGAGCATTATACTTTAGGTGCTGACTATACTGTGACGGATAAGTTAGCTTTATCATTAGCACTTGTGTATACACCTGAAGCTACTAATGATTTCACTACATCAGACATGACAAATGGACAAATTGCTCAAGGAGGAGGTGTCCCCTCAACATCAACAAGCTCTTCAGCCGTAGTTAAGCACTCTCAACAAGCTCTAACTTTAGGAGCAAGTTACAAGTTTTAAGTAAATACTCTTCCTTTTAGGGATAAAGATTAATGTCTTTATCCTTAACTTATAATCTTCTTTTTTTCTTTTTAAAATTTTTTCCGTTACTATTTTTAGTATAATAAAATAAAATATTTATATTGTTGATATTTTAATATAAACATATTACTAAAAGTATGTTATTCTATATTTTATTTAAAAAAGGAGAAAGAATGAAACAAAAGTTTGTAAACACTCTTGGAGTGATTTTAGCAATGATACTTTTCATAGCCTGTGGAGGTTCAAGTTCAGATACATCAAAGGCATTAGGATCCCAAAATGTATTGGCAGATGGGTCTATTGATTATGTAGACTATAAAGGTGAGACTCGAAACGCAGGAGATTCTGCAGCAAAAGCTGAGTATCATACAGGACAGGGATTTGGAAACACCCTTTTTGGCTCAGCTGAAAAGAAATGTCAGAATTGTCATAATGAACTTTATGATACTTGGGAAAGTTCAATGCATGGTCAATCGTGGAAAGATAAAGTTTTTCAAGGAAAGATGCAGGATTTTTTCAGAGTACACATGGCTAAAATTGGTGAAGACAAAACAGCTGTTGGTGGTAAAGAATATACTGAAGCCGTGTTTGTAAAGGGAGCTTCTCATACTTGTATTAAATGTCATGCACCAGGAGCTTATTATGCTG
>CACVAZ010000164.1 GCA_902727995.1 uncultured Sulfurovum sp. | reverse complement strand
TTTGCTCCTGAACATGGGTTTAGAGGAACAGCAGATGCTGGTGTGCATATTAAGAGTGGTATTGATACTACGACGGGTTTACCCATTGTCTCTTTGTATGGAAAACATAAAAAACCTAGCAGGGCTGATTTAAAAAATATTGATGTCTTGGTATTTGACATTCAAGATGTTGGGGTTCGTTTTTATACTTACTTATCTACCTTACATTACATTATGGAAGCAGGGGCTGAGAATGGCATAGAGGTTATTGTGCTTGACAGACCTAACCCTAATGGTGGACGTATAGATGGGGAAGTTTTAAACATGGACTACACTTCATTTGTGGGAATGCACCCTGTACCCATACTCTATGGCATGACTATTGGGGAGTATGCGTTAATGATAAATGGTGAGGGCTGGTTAAAAGGAGGAATTCAAGCCAATTTAAAAGTTGTGAAGCTTGGAGGTTATACACATAACTCTTTTTACGCTTTAGACATTAAGCCCTCACCTAATTTACCAAATGACTTGTCGATTTATTTGTACCCATCATTGGCTTTTTTTGAGGGAACAACTTTTTCAGCAGGGCGTGGGACATTGGATCAGTTTCAGATTTATGGTTCACCTTACTATACTAAGAAGAATTTCTCTTTTACCCCTATCTCACGAGAGGGAGCTAAGTATCCTAAACATCAAAACAAAAAATGTTATGGGGTTGATTTAAGTAGGGAAAATATTTCTATAAATGGGGGAATTAATTTAAGTTATTTATTAGATGCTTATAGGAACTATCCTTATAAAAAGAAATTTTTTTTAAAAAATAAGTTTATTGATAAATTGGCTGGTTCTTCTAATCTTCGTCAACAAGTAATGGCTGGAAAAAGAGTCAAAGAGATTAAGCAGAGTTGGCAACAGGGTTTAAATGCATTTAAAAGTATGCGACAACACTATTTGCTTTATCCTTAGGAGTGGTGTTTGAGTGAAAGAAAGGTGTTAATGTTCCTTGCATGGGGAATGTTTTTGTTATTGATTATGGCGATTTGGAATGGTAGAGGAGTGAATACGACAGTGCTTCTTCAAGCTGGGCATGTTGGAAGAATTATGGGAAATATTGGCTCCATTCATAATGGTTTAAAAGAGTCTGAATGGAATGAACGAGTTGTGATAAGAATTGAGGATATTCTAAATAAACATGAGATTAGGGTTAAGAGAGTCGGAGCAAAAATTCCAACAGTCAATGCTGAGATAGCTGTGGCAATTCATTTTGATGGTTCAGATAATCATTGTGCAACAGGAGCTTCAATTGGGCATGATGGTTCAGAGGGTTCTAAACTTTTGGCAAAACATTGGCGAAATGAATATGAAACGTTTTTTCCATTTAAATGGCATAGAGATAATTTTACAAAAAATTTGCGTGATTATTATGGTTTTTCTAAAGTGACGACAAGCAAAGGATTTTTAGTATTAGAGTTGGGTGAAATAACCTGTAAAGAACAGACCGATTGGCTTGAACCAAGATTGGGCGAAGTGGCAAGAAGAATTGCTTATTTTATAATAAAGGAATTAAAAAGATGATAAAAACATTATTAACATTAAGTACAGTGAGTATTTTGGTTTTTGCTAATGGGGCTGAAGAGATTAGAATTATTGATAAGCCCATTGACTTTGGCATAGAGAGAATTGATATGACCAAGTCATATATTAAAGAGCATTATGGTTATGAGGTTGAAAATATTGAGATAGAACCCCGTATTATTGTACTTCATTGGACAGCTGATATGAGTTTTAAAAAGAGCTTTAATCGTTTAAAACCTCAAAAACTTTTTTCAGACAGAAAAGACATTGTAAAAGCTTCGGCTTTAAATGTATCAGCTCATTTTTTAGTAAAGCGTGATGGTACTATTTATAGACTTATGCCTGAAAACTGGATGGCACGTCATGTTATTGGTTTGAATTATTCTAGCATTGGCATTGAAAATATTGGTGGAAAGTCAAATAACAAAGAAGACTTAACTAAGGCTCAATTAAAAGCAAATATAGCTTTGGTACGCTATTTGAAAAATAAATATAAGAGCATTTCCCATTTAATTGGACACCATGAATATCGTGAAATGGAAGGGACGGAACTTTGGTTAGAAATGGATGAGGGTTATCGAACAGAAAAGTCTGATCCAGGTGATAAGTTTATGGCTGATGTTCGTGAAGCTGTGGTAGATTTGAATTTGTCTGATACGAGTAAATAAAATTTTGTAGTTAAAAAATGTTTCTAGTTCACTACGCTAGAAACAAGGACTTATTTCGACGACAAGGAAGTATGCCTCAGTAGTGTTAATTTTGTGTTAAATACCTTTCTTTTGAAGATTAAAAGTAAAACAATTCAACTTGGCATAATGGTTATTTAACTATTTTATGTGATATTAAAATTAGGATAAAAAATGAAGATGGAACAAATATTAATCTCTGAGGGTGCATATAATAGTAATGAACTGCATCCTATTATGTATGAGAATTCAAAGATTATAAACTTTTTGTTATCTAAGAATATTGATTTAGATAAGATTCATCCCGATGCATTGGCAGCTTATTATGTTGACTATTATTTTTCTCAAGTAAACATGGCTGGATTTTCTAAATTTTTACATAGCTCACAATGGAGTACTGATATGAATGACAGGATCGCCTATGGTTTAAAAGCTATGAAGTCCTTTAAACATCTTGAGTTTTTTATCAATAAACGAAAAGAAATTAATCAACTCCCAAGTGATAAATTAGAGATTTTTCTTGATAATCACTATATGCTTGATAATCCATTGAGAGTTGAAATAGATGAAGATAAAACATTTTATAGCATTGATGATGAAATTGTAGAATTAAATGGACAGTGGTTAAAAGAGCATAAAGATACAGTTGCACGTTCTATGGACGATATATTTTTAATTTTAGAAGAAGTATTGGGTGAACCGATTGTGAGATAATGGTGAATAATAAAATGATTAAAGAGACTGTAACTCTTAGTTACATAGATTTTTTATAAACTTGCTACTAACTATATCCACAATAAAATTAACACTTATTACGATAATATAAGCACAATAATCTTCTAGTATTTCCAAGAGTTGGGAATACTGTAGCAGACAATAACATCTTATACAAAGGAGTTTTAATGACTCATGTGATTAATAATCACCCTTATTTAGGTATTTTCTTCTTGTTTATCGTAACTGTAATAGCATTTAATGCCACACTTTTAGCAGCACGATTTGTGAGTAGAAGAATGGCAAGGCTCGACACCGAGAAATTGAAGCTTACAATTTATGAGTGTGGACCAGAGGTTACAAAACAACCCAATACCATTTCGACGCAATTTTATTTGATTGCACTTTTGTTTATTTTATTTGATGTAGAGATTGTCTTTATGTTTCCTTGGGCTATTGACTTTAGACTTCTTGGGTGGTTTGGATTTGCAGAGATGGTTCTGTTTCTTCTACTTTTAACAATTGGATTTATTTACGCATGGAAAAAAGGAGCACTTGAATGGCACAGCATCAGGTAAATTATACCTCTTCAGGAGGACTACCAGTAGCATTAACAACCGTTGATCACTTGGTGAACTGGGGACGAAGTAACTCACTTTGGCCTTTAACTTATGGACTCGCATGTTGTGCGATTGAGATGATGGCTGCTGGTGGTAGCCGATATGACTTCGATAGATTTGGAACGATTTTTAGAGCGTCTCCAAGACAATCAGATGTTATGATTTTAGCAGGAACACTTTCTAAAAAACATGCTGAATTTGCAAGAAGACTTTATGACCAAATGACAGAACCTAAATGGGTGATTTCTATGGGTTCATGTGCCAATACAGGTGGTATGTTTAATACGTATTCTACGGTTCAAGGTGTTGACAGAATTATTCCTGTAGATATTTATTTACCAGGTTGTGCACCTCGTCCAGAAACACTTCAATACGCTTTAATGATGCTTCAAAAGAAGATTAGAAAAGAGTCGGCGAACATGAATAAGAATACAAAACAGAACTTAAGGTTAATGTAGATGAGAAAGTATGTACCAAAAGGGAATGTTCAAAAGCAGTCTTACTATACTGATAGATTTCATGTTGTACCTTCTACACCAAGAACAAAAGTTGAAACAGATGATGTTTTCGCAACACATTTAAAAACTTTGGAAGCAAAAATTACAGTAAAGTCATCGCGTATTGAACTCAATTGTATGGTAGTTGAGATTAATCATGAAGATAATTTTAAAGCTTTGGAAGTTTTGAAAGAAGAGTGTGGTTATGCCATGCTTTCTGAAATGTCAGCTGTTGATTACTTGGCTAAAGATAAAAATTTTGAAGTGTTTTATCAGATGTTGAATCTTAAAGAAGTGAAAAGAATGCGTTTGGTGATGAGAATTGAGCAAGGTCTAGCACTTGAATCGGTTGTGCCTCTTTACAACTCTGCTAACTTTGCTGAACGTGAAATGTTTGATATGTTTGGGATTGTCTCAAACAATCATCCATTTATGAAAAGAATTCTTATGCCTGATGATTGGGAAGGGAATCCACTTCTTAAAACGTATCCTTTACATGGAGATGAGTTTGCTTCTTGGTATGAAGTTGATAAAATCTTTGGTAAAGATGCCCGTGATGTTATTGGTCCTGAAAGCAGAGATGAAGGTAAAATTGAACGATACGATTCTAAACGTTTCTCAAGAGTAGGATATGAAGTACCATTTGGAACTGAAGTAACACCTGGAGAAGAAGTTAAAACGGAAATTGAATATTCCAAGACATTCCTTGTTGACTACACCAAAGGTGAGAGCAAGACAATAGAAGAAAGAAAGTAGGTAGATAGATATGCAGCAACCCAATAAACTTTCCCCATTTTTTGAGAACCTCAACTTTGAGCGTGATGACAATACGATGGTTATTAACTTTGGACCTCAGCACCCCTCAGCTCATGGACAGTTAAGACTTATTTTAGAACTTGATGGGGAACAAGTAGTAAAAGCGCATCCAGATATTGGTTACCTTCACCGTGGTATCGAAAAAATGGCTGAAAATATGACCTATAATGAGTTTTTACCAACAACAGATAGACTAGACTATATTGCATCTACTTCTAACAATTATGCTTATGCTTTGGCTGTTGAGAAACTACTAGCTGTTGAAGTACCTAGACGAGCACAAGTAATTCGTACGATGTTGTTGGAACTCAACCGAATTATTTCCCATCTTTTCTTTATTGCAACACATGCACTTGATGTTGGTGCAATGTCTGTATTCCTTTATGCTTTCCGTGAACGTGAGTTTGCAATGGACTTAATGGAAGACTATTGTGGTGCAAGACTAACGCATTCTGCTGTAAGAATTGGTGGGGTTCCATTGGATATTCCATCGGACTGGTTAGCTAATATGGAAAAATTTTGTGCAAATTTAGAGCATGAATTAGAACATACGTATAATGCACTTTTACAAGAGAACCGAATTTGGAAAATGCGTCTTGAAAACGTTGGTGTACTCTCAGCAGAAGATGCACTCTCATGGGGATGTACAGGACCAATGCTTAGAGGTTCTGGAATTGCTTATGACATTAGAAAAGAAGAGCCATATGAACTTTATGGTGAACTAGATTTTGATATTCCTGTTTCTGATTTAAATGATTCTTATGGTCGATACCGATTGTACATGGCTGAAATGACGCAGTCGGTTAGAATTATCAGACAATTAATGCCAATGTATGCTGATACTAAACCACAGTTAATGGCACATGCTCCACAGTACATTTCAGCACCTAAAGAAGAGATTATGACACAAAATTATGCATTAATGCAACACTTTGTGCTGGTAACTCAGGGTATGCGACCTCCAAAAGGTGAAGTGTATGTGCCAACAGAATCACCAAAAGGTGAACTTGGTTTCTATATAAAGTCTGAAGGTGACCCTTATGCATATAGACTGAAATGTAGAGCACCCTCATTTTTCCATACAGGAGTACTTCAACAGTTATTGGTTGGGGTTTATATTGCTGATGTTGTTACGATTATTGGTACGACAAACATTGTATTTGGTGAGGTAGATAGATAATGCAAAGATATGACTTAAGACACTTACACGATGATTTTTATGAGAGAATGGGTGAACTCCTTGAAACAGGTCTAACAGTTGGTGAAGTAGGAATCTTTATGTTTGAGATAGGTGACTACTCACACATTCAAAGATCAGCTGATTTCATAAAAGAGACAGGTCATGAGCTTATGAATTCTATTAAATTCAATGAAGTAGACTGGACACTGGTTGTTAAAAAACTTTCTGCTGAGCAACAAGTAGAACGTAAAAAAGCTGCTCAAAAAGCTGCGAAAGAAGCAGAAGAGAAACGTCTTGAAGAAGAACGTATCGCTACTGAAAAAGCAGAAGCCAAAGCTAAGGCTACTGCTGAGAAAAAAGCAAAACTTGCTGCCCAAAAAGCAGCTGAAGAAGCTGGAAAAGAAGAATCTTAATCTGCTAACTTCTGCTTTACAACCAAAGTAAATTTATTACTTTGGTTACTCTCCTAATAAACTCTCATATTTAGGATTTTTTTCAACAAAAGCCACAATGTATGAACAGGCTGGTTGCATTTTTAACCCTTTTGTTTTAATGTCTTCCATCACACCAATACATAGATCTTTAGCAATACCACGACCTCCAAGTTCTTTGGGGACAATAGTATGTGTCAGGTGTAAAACATCACCTTTCTTTTCATATTCAATATAAGGTTTAAGCCCTTCTATATGAAATTCGTATTTATTTTCATTTTCATTGTGAATTAATTCTGTATTGGCCATTAGTTTTCCTTTATTTTAAAAAATTTGATTAATTATAACATGTTTTGAAGTAGGGGGAAACCATTCTCTAGGTCTTAAGAAGAGAATGGTTTATCGTAGTTTTATTTGCGTTTAGCAACAATATCATTCATAACAAATGATGCATGGTTGAATGCAAGTGCAATACTACCTTGATCGGTTACCACATCACCGATGGTATAAAGACCTGAAATATTTGTTTCAAGTGTTTTTTCATTCATAAGTGGTTCATCCCACTTACCAGTTTCAATTTTTGAGTTTACAAGGAAGTCTTTAGGACTTGTTCCACCAAGTGCAAATACAAGTCTTTCATATACTTCATTTGTTCCATCAGTAAAGTTTACTTGAACTCTCTCTTCACCCTCATTACCTACAGGCTCAACACTTTCAACATCAACACCCATTTTGTTAATAAGTGTACCATCATCAAGATGTTTAGTTGTCATTTCAGTGTTCATTGGGTTCATTCTTGTAATTGTAGGTTTTCTGTAGTTTAGAGTAACCGTACAATCTTCCATACCATCAAGTTCAACTAAACCATAAGCGTACTCACCAGCAGTATCTCCACCACCCACAATCATAACTCTTTCACCGTTACAAACTTTTGAAAGGTTGAAGTTTAATCTCGGTCTAATTGCTTTAGGAAATTTGTATCCAGGTTTGTTTGGTTTACCCATTCTTCCTACAGATACAATTACATTTTTAGCTTTAACAATCTCATCTTCGCTCAATTTAACAATAAAAAGACCATCATCACCTTTAACAGTGTTCCAAATTTCTGTGTCATAGACAAACTTATCTAAAACCCCATGACTTGCAAGTAAATCGTCCATTTGTTTAATGTACTCTTCTTTTGAACACTCGTCAAAAGATACATTACCTTCAAATTCAGCTTTTCTACCCATCCAGTCTTTGTCGACTCTTTTACCTCTTTTGTAAAACTTGTGAATCATGTCATTATGTGTTGATGCTTTGTCAATAACCATAATGTTGTCAATACCAGCCAGTTTTGCTTCAATGGCACAAGCCATTCCACCAGGTCCTGCACCTATAATCGCGATGTCTACTACTTTTTCTGAAGCCATATTTCTTTCCTTAGCTATTTATTTAAAATTTAAAGAAATATAGCATCTATAGCTTTAATTTATAGTTTTTAGAGGGCATTCTATCCTGCTTGTATTATTAATGTGAGTATAGCAGTAACATAGCAGTAAGTATAAAATATCTATGAAAAGATAAGCTTTAGAGTGCGTGTTTAAAATTGATACACATTCAAGATTAAATTGGATTAGTCATGTCGCTTATGAGTGACTATTAAGTGCATCTTTGATATTCTCTTCCTAAATTTAGTATATTAACTTTAAAAGAGTTATAGATTAAAAAAATAAGCCTTTTTTATCAACTATAGTAAGAATAGTTGGTTTTAGAGCTTAGCAAAAAATTTAGGAAGCAACTATGAGTGAAGTACAAATAGTAGATAACATGATTGACATCACGATTGACGGTGTTGAGTATAAGGCTAAAGAGGGCGAGTACATTCTAAATGCTGCAAGAGCTAATGAAGTATTTATTCCTGCTATATGCTACCTGACAAGATGCTCACCGACACTGGCTTGTCGTATCTGTCTGGTAGAAGCTGATGGGAAACAAGTTTATGCTTGTAATTCAAAAGTAAAAGAAGGTATGAGTATTACTGTTGATACTCCAGACATTTTAGCAGAACGTCGTGCTATGATGGAAGTATATGACGTAAACCATCCCTTGCAATGTGGTGTTTGTGATCAAAGTGGTGAGTGTGAACTTCAAAATTACACACTTGAATTACAAGTAGATTCTCAATCTTACAGTATTCCAGACACCAAAAGAGAGACAACCACATGGTCTTCTGTTTTACATTATGACCCAGGTCTATGTATCGTTTGTGAACGTTGTACTACCATTTGTAAAGATATGATTGGTGATGCTGCTATTACGACAGCTAAACGTGGTGGTGAAGCATTGGATAAATCTTGGAAAGACAATATGCCTAAAGATGCGTATGCCATGTGGAATAAGCTTCAAAAATCTGTTATCGCACCTTCTAATGGTACAGATTCTACGGATTGCTCTGATTGTGGTGAATGTATTTCTGTTTGTCCAGTTGGTGCTTTAGTAAGTAGAGATTTTGTTTATACTTCAAACGCATGGGATTTAAAAAGAATTCCAGCCGTATCAGCACACTCATCTGATGGTTTTGCAATCTACTATGAAACAAAACCAGCAGGTATTGAAGACCGATCTGAGAAAATATTTCGTGTAACTAACGAATGGAATTTTGTTTCTCTTGATGGTGCTGCAAGGTTTGGATATGACTTTGAAAACAAAGGTGTAGCTAAAGATGAAACAGCATTTAACTCAGCAGTAGAAGCTGTGAAAAAAGCTGAAACGATTAGATTTAACTCTCTAATTTCAAACGAAGAAGCGTTAATGCTTCAAACGTTAAAAGAAAAGACGGGTGTTAAACTTTATAATCCTGAAGTTAGACCTTTCCAAAAATTCTTAAATCTCTATTCTGTTGCTTCGGGTGCCTCACTTTATAACGGAACAACGGATACAGCCTTAAAGTGTGATTTTGCTGTTTCTGTTGGTGGAGCATTAAGAAATGATAGCCCTGGTTTAAAGTATGCCTTTAACAACATTCAAAAGATGAATAAAGGGGCTGCTTTGTACTTCCACCCAGTGGGTGATAAGCTTATTCCTACTTTTGGTAAAACAGTTGAAATGTTTACCCATAAAGCTGGATTAGAAGAAGCAACACTTTATTTGCTTCTTGATCTTTTTGCAGATAAAGATAAACTTCCAAGTGATACAAGAGATTACTTAGCGTCTTTTGGAGAAAATGAATTATTGAATCTTTTGGGTGCTAATGCTGAAGAATTTACAGCTGCTTTTCCTAAGATGATGAAGAAAAAAGAAAACTTTGTACTTATGGTTGGTGAAGACTATTATGGTCATGCTAAAGCTGAAAACCTAGTAAAACTGATTGTACTTCTTGAAGAGTCAGCTGGTTTCCAAGTGGTTATGAACCCACCAAAATCAAATGCTTTAGGGGTTGCACTTATTTGTGATCTAGATGATGAAGCAAGTGGTTACACGGTTGGTTATAATGAAAATGGTGACTTTAAGCTTTCAGCACTTGGAACAGGTGACTTAGACATGCCAGCAATGAATCAGCAAGAAGGGACATTTACAACACTTTCTAAAAGAGTTGTTCCTACGAATGTAGCACTTGAATATAATGGTTATGTACTCAATGACATTATGGCTAAAGTAATGGATGCCCCAAGAGAAACAATTGACTGGACAGAACATTTACCTCTGGAAAAAGGTTATCAAGCAATAGCGTTTGATGACTTGTTAAATACTTATGATAATGCAGGTAGAGATAACCGTGGTTATTTACTTAAGGTGACGTATGAAGACGTTGAAGTAGCGAATGCTGATAAGTTTGATGTAGCAGATGCACTTGAAGGTGACATTGTTTACAGAGCTAACCCTCCAAGACAATTTAATGATTTCTCAGACAAAGCACATCAAATTTTTGAAGCTTTTGGTCTTTATGCAAGTCCAGAACGTGCAGAAACATTGGGTTCAAAGGCAGAGATTCTATTTAAAAATGGAAAAATCATCGTTGATGTACTTGTTGATACTAAGATGGAAGGTGACATAGTTGCTCTTTCAGATTTTAAATCGGCTGAAAATGTTTATGAGCTTTTTGGTGCATCAAGATATCAAGAAGTAACAATTAGGAAGGGATAAATATGGACGCAACAATGTTACCTGAAGTGACGGCTGCTGGTGTCATCATCAAAGCAGTTCTTATTTTGGCAGTTATTGCAGCAATCGCAGGATTTGGTACCTACATAGAGAGAAAAATTCTTGCATTTATGCAAAGAAGACTTGGACCACAGCATGTTGGTCCTTTTGGATTATTGCAATTAGCAGCTGATGGAATTAAACTTTTTACCAAAGAAGATATTATTCCTCAACATGCTAATAAGTTTATTTTTGCCATTGCTCCTGTTATTACGGCTGCTACAGCATTTATTGCCTTGGCTGCTGTACCTGTTTTTCCTGGTTTTACAGTTCCCTTTACTGATATTTATGTACCTTCAATTGCTTCAGATATTAATGTTGGTATTTTATTTGTTCTTGGAATGATGGCAGCTGGTCTTTATGGACCACTTTTAGCTGGTATGGCTCAGTCAAATAAATGGGGTATTATTGGATCTGCTAGAACAGCTATTCAGTTTCTTTCTTATGAAGTTGTAACGGGGCTTTCAATTTTAGCTCCTATTATGTTGGTAGGTTCATTGTCATTTGTTGACTTTAACACTTATCAAACTGATGGTGTTTGGTTGGTTGTTTATCAGCCAGTAGCATTTATACTTTTTTTAATTGCAGGATTTGCTGAGACTAACAGAACACCATTTGACCTTTTAGAACATGAAGCAGAGATTATTTCTGGTTATGTAACTGAGTATTCTGGTATGCGATGGGGACTGTTCTTCATTGGTGAGTATGCAAATATGATTACCATTGGGGTTATTGCATCAGTTGTTTTTCTTGGTGGATACAATGACTTTTGGTTCATTCCAGGTTGGATTATGATTATTGCTAAGATTGCATTCTCATTTTTCTTTATGTTATGGGTAAGAGCATCTTGGCCACATATTAGACCAGATCAGCTTATGTGGTTATGTTGGAAAGTACTAATGCCATTAGCTGTGATTAACATTCTTATCACTGGTTTAGTGATTATGATATAAGGGAGTAGAGATGAGTTTAGAACAATTTAAAAACAGAAATGTTGGAACACAAAATTATGTAAAACTAGATTTAGACCATGCACCAACAGATGCTTGGTCTCAGTTTAAGCAAGTGGTTAAACGAACGTTTCAGCCCGAGCTTTTTGTAGGATTGGGTGTTACCTTGAGAGAAATGATGAATTCTCTTTTTAGAGGAAAGTCACATACGACTCAATACCCATTTGAAAAGTTACCTGTTTCTCCACGTTATCGAGCTATTCATGACATGCTTCGCTTGATGGAATCAGGAAATTATCGTTGTATTGGTTGTGGACTTTGTGAGAAAATTTGTATTTCAGATTGTATTTCAATGGAAACAAAATATGATGAAAACCAAAGAAAAGAAGTATCTGAGTATACCATTAATTTTGGTCGTTGTATTTTCTGTGGCTATTGTGCAGAAGTTTGTCCAGAGTTAGCTATTGTTCACGGTGGACGTTACGAAAATGCTTCAGAGCAGAGAGCATCTTTTTCTCTTTTTGAAGACTTGTTAACCCCCATTGATCAGTTAAATTTACAACAAGAATATGCTGGGTTTGGTGCTATTAGTCCTAATGCAGATGAAAATATTAAATCAACGCCATTAGCGTACTAGAAAGGAGAAGAAAATGTATGAATTTATAGCTTTTTATGTCTTTGCGATTTCAACAACAATTTTGTTCTTGATTACCGTAATGAGTAAAAATGTACTTTATGCCATGACAGCACTAGCAGCTGGAATGGTAATGATTTCAGGGCTTTTCTTCCTTTTGGGAGCAGAGTTCTTGGGTGTAGTTCAACTCATTGTTTATGTGGGGGCTGTTATGGCACTTTATGCATTTGCGATGATGTTTTTTGATGCTACTAAGAATATTAAAGAGAAGCATCAAAACCCTACACTAGTATTTTTGTTGGGTGGTTTAATGGCATTGCTATTTGTACTGATGTTCTCAGCACCAATTATTGGGGACAATATTCAAGCGATTTATCCTATGATTGAAGGTGTTGGTAATGCACAAGCCGTTGGTATGGTTCTTTTTACTAAGTATTTAGTACCATTTGAAGTAGCAGCATTGATGTTATTAGTAGCAATGATTGCAGGTATTATTTTGGCTGGTAAAAAAATGGATTATTCTTTAACTGAATCAGAGTCTGCTGATGAAGAAATGAACATAAAAAAAGGAGATGCATAATGTTAGAGATTGGTGTAAATCACTATCTCATACTTTCAGGGTTACTGTTTAGTATTGGGTTTATGGGAGTGCTTAGAAGAAAAAATCTTTTAATGCTCTTCTTTGCAACGGAAGTTATGTTAAATGCTGTCAATATTGCGTTTACAGCTATTGGAAATTATTATGGTGATTTATCTGGGCAAATGTTTGCTTTTTTTGTCATCGCAGTAGCAGCTTCAGAAGTGGCTGTTGGGTTAGGACTGTTAATTGTACTTTACAAAAAATATGGTTCAGTAGATCTTGATGTTATTGCATCGATGAAAGGATAAGAAGATGGAAAGTTTAGTATATATTGCACTTTTTTCCCCTTTTGTTGGGTCACTTTTTGCAGGACTTCTTTTTGGTAATGCACCAAGAAATGCCATTACAGGGTGGGTTGCATCAGCACTTATTTTTGTAACATTTTTAGCTTCTGCTACTTTGGCATACCATGTAGCAACGGTTGGTGCTATTCATATTCAGATGATGGATTGGATTACAGCAGGAGACTTAAGTATTCCTTTTGGTTTCTTAGTTGATCAAATATCTGTAACCATGATGGTTGTTGTTTCATTGGTTTCTACCATTGTACATGTATATGCAACGGGTTACATGGATCATGACAGATCTTACAACAGATTTTTCTCATATCTTTCAGCATTTGTTTTTGCAATGATGATTTTGATTATGTCTGATAACTTTGTTGGTCTATTCATTGGTTGGGAAGGGGTTGGTGTCTGTTCATGGCTACTGGTTGGTTTTTGGTATCATAAAGCAGACAGACCTTTTGAAGAAAATCCTTCAATCTCTCCTTCATGGGCAGCAAACGAAGCGTTCATTATGAACCGTGTGGCTGACCTTGGAATGTTGGTTGGTATTTTTCTTATTTACTGGAACATTGGTTCACTTCAATATGATGTTGTATTTGAAGCAATGCCACAACTGGCAGATGGAATTTTAGTTTCAATTGCGATTGCCTTGTTTATTGGTGCAATGGGTAAATCAGCACAGTTTCCTTTACATACATGGCTTACTGATGCGATGGAAGGTCCTACACCTGTCTCAGCACTTATTCACGCTGCGACCATGGTAACAGCAGGGGTTTTCTTGGTTATTAGAGCCAATCCACTGTATGCTTTAGATGCAGTTTCTGGTGTTTCAATGTTCATTGCAGCACTGGGTACTTTTGTTGCGTTCTATGCAGCGACCATGGCATTGATTGCAAGAGATATTAAACGTATTGTTGCACTTTCTACTTTATCACAGCTTGGTTATATGTTTGCAGCAGCTGGTCTTGGTGCTTACTGGATTGCACTTTTCCACCTTGCAGCACACGCATTCTTTAAAGCACTTTTATTCTTAGGGGCTGGTAACGTGATGCATGCGATGGATGATGAACTGGATATCTTTAAAATGGGTGGATTGAAAACAGCGATGAGAGGTTCATATATCTATATGGGTATTGCTTCAGTTGCCTTGGCTGGACTTCCTGTCTTTGCTGGTTTCTATTCTAAAGATGCCATTATTGAAACAGCGTTTAATGAAGGAACTTTTATTATTTGGGGTATGTTAGTAATTACAGCTGGTATGACAGCCTTCTACAGTTTCAGACAAGTATTTTTCTCATTCCATGGTGAAAAACGTTATGAAGCTTTAGGTTTCCACCCACATGATATGTATAAATATGTATTGATTGCAATGGCACCTTTGGCATTACTTGCAATTTCATTTGGTTGGTTCATGGGATACTATAAAGAGTTTATTTATGGACTTAATGAAACCGTACAATATGAAATGAGTGATCATACACATCACTTAGCAATCTATTTAGGAGCATTGGTCATTGCTTTTGCATTAACAGGTATTTTTATCGCATGGAAAAAATATGCTGGAAAAGGTGAAAAAGCTTGGAAACGTAATGAGAAGTTTGAAAACTCATTTGTGTATAAACTTTTAGCCAATCAATATTATGTGCCAAAATTTTATGATGAATTTATTGTTCAACCCTATACGATTATGTCAGCTAAGTTCTGGGAACTGGACAAAAAGCTAGTAGATGGTTCAGTTGATAAATTGGGTAGAGCTTGTGTCAAAATAGGGGATACTTCAAGAGGAATGCAAAATGGTAACTTATCATCTTACCTTAATTGGATGGGTGTTGGTGCCTTATTATTAGTACTTGTTGCTGTTCTGTCATCAATAACACCAGAAGGTATTGTTGATGTACTAAGAGCAGTAACAGGTAAGGGAGAATAGATGGACGCTATATTAAGTATATTAATATTTTTCCCTGCATTAGCAGGGTTTGTAGGCTTTATTGTTAAAGAAAGTGATGCAAAGACTTATGGTATTGCAGTCGCAACAATTGAGCTTCTTTTAGCACTTTGGTTATGGATTAAGTATGATGCAGCAAATGCTGGTATGCAGTTTACTGAGCAAGTATCACTTATTAAAGAGTTTGGAATTTCATACAACGTAGGTGTTGATGGTATTTCACTTTTTATTGTGCTTATGGCTGCATTGATTACCCTTCTTGGAATTATTTTACTTAGACCAGATACTAAAAACATGAAAAATATGATTGTGTCGCTTCTTTTCTTAGAAATGACAATGGTGGGTGTTTTCTTAACATTAGATGCGATTGTTTTTTACTTATTTTGGGAGCTTTCTTTAGTACCAATGCTTTATATTATTGGTGCATGGGGAGGACCAACAAGAGTTTACGCTGCTGTTAAGTTTTTCCTTTATACTTTTGCTGGTTCATTGGTAATGCTGGTAGGTCTTTTAGCTATGGCTTACTTTTACCACGAAGCAAATGGTGTTTGGACATTTAATCTTTTAGACTGGTATACCTTACCCTTAACTGAAGAAAGACAATTTTGGTTATTTTTGGCTTTCTTTGCTGGTTTTGCGATTAAAGTTCCAATGTTTCCATTTCATACTTGGTTACCACATGCTCACGGACAAGCACCAACCATTGGTTCAGTAATCCTTGCAGCTGTTTTACTTAAAATGGGTACGTATGGTTTTGTTAGATTTTCATTACCAATTTTACCTGATGCATCGGTTACTTTTACTCCGTTCATTATGACTTTAGCACTTATCATGGTTATTTATACAGCGATGATTGCTTTTGCTCAAAAGGATATGAAACAAGTTATTGCTTACTCATCCGTTTCACACATGGGTGTGATTATGTTGGGTGTGTTCGCAATGAATGCTGAAGGTCTTGGTGGATCTGTATTCTTAATGTTGTCTCATGGTATTGTCTCGGGTGCATTGTTTATGCTTGTCGGTGTTATTTATGAGCGTACAGGTACAAAAATGATGGAAGAGTTTGGTGGACTGGCAGCAGTGATGCCAATTTACGCAACCATTTTTGGTATCATGCTTATGGCTTCGGTGGGACTTCCTCTGACCATTGGTTTTGTTGGTGAGTTCTTGGTACTTTTAGGTTTCTATAAAGTATCAGCACTGGGAACCATTTTGGCTGGAACAACGATTATTATTGGTTCTGTTTATATGTTGGCATTATTTAAAAAATCTTTCTTTGGTCCTGTAAGACATGAGAAGAACTTAGGTTTAGAAGATTTAGATAAAAGAGAACTTTCGGCGTTAATTCCATTGGTGCTTATTACGATTTGGTTAGGAGTTTATCCTAAACCAGTA
>CACVAZ010000163.1 GCA_902727995.1 uncultured Sulfurovum sp. | reverse complement strand
TTAGTTGACTCCTCAAAGTTCATTTTAGTGACAGGACATAGACGTGAAAATCATGGACAAGGGTTTATTGATATCTGTAAAGCACTTAAAGAGGTTGCTCTAAAAAATCCTGAACTTAGTATTGTTTATCCTGTACATTTAAACCCTAATGTGCAAAAGCCTGTGATGGAACTGCTTTGGGATGTGAAAAATATTTATTTAATAGCACCCATGCAATATGAATCATTTATTTATTTGATGGATAAATCATACTTTATTATTACTGATTCAGGTGGGGTTCAAGAAGAAGCACCTTCCTTGGGAAAACCTGTTTTAGTAATGCGAGAGACAACCGAAAGACCAGAAGCACTCGAAGCTGGAACGGTTAAATTAGTTGGAACGGATACAGCATTAATCATAAAAGAAGCAAAAAATTTGCTTGAAAATCAGGAGGCCTATGAAGCAATGTCAAAGGCACATAATCCTTATGGTGATGGAAATGCTTGTGAAAAAATAGTTAATTTCTTCAGAAAAGAAATGTTGAATTAAGAGTTGACTGAAGCATCACTATCACCATAGCCATAACCATAACCATAAGAATTACTTTTAGAGGTACTCCTATTTAAAACTAGACCTATATTTTTTAATTCATTTGTTTTAATAATATTATGTATGCTTGATAAAAAAGATTCTTCAGAAAAATTTTCTCGAAGAACAAGAATATTTTGATTGGCTAATTTCATGAGAGGAATACTGTCACTGACCAGACCAATAGGTGCCGAGTCAATAAAAATATAGTCATAGCGTGTTTCTAGAACCTCTAAAAGTTCCGTAAGCCTTTTTGATAAAATAAGTTCAGAAGGATTATGAGGTATGGGACCAGAAGTAATAACATGTAAGTTTGTATATTTGGTTGCAAATATAATATCTTGAATCGTGTGTTGTCCTGTAAGGTAGGTACTCATGCCTTTTTCATTGTGTAAATCAAAATAATCATGTAAGGTAGGCTTTCTTAAATCAAGATTCAGGATAATAGATTTATGCCCTGCCATTTGGAAAATAGAAGCCAGATTAGAAGTAATGGTTGTTTTTCCTTCATTGGCAACAGTTGAGGTAATAAGAATAACTTTTGCATTTTCATTAGGAATTTTAGTATCAATATTTGTTCTTAGACTACGGTAACTTTCTGTAAATCTTGAATGTAGATCAGTGTAAACTTCCAGTTGTATGTTTTTTTTCTTTAATTCAGGGATAAGCCCTAAAATTGGTAATTTAGTTAATGCTATTAAGTCATCACGAGAGGCTATTTTTTTGTTCAATATTTGTAAAATTATGACAAGAATAATACCTAGTAAGAGTCCAATCAATGGTGCAAAAAGCATTAATTGAGTTTTTTTAGGTTTAATGGCTTTTTTATTAGCATAAGCTTTATCAATTATTTTATAGTCCGAAAGGGTCGAAACGACTAAAAGTTCACTGTCAGTTTTTTTCTTTAAAAGGTAATTATACATATTGGAATTTATTTGATAGTCTCTGTTAATATTGACTATGTTTTTCTCTTTTTTAGGTAAAGTTTCTATTTTTGAGAGATAAGAGGATTTTTCAGTGTTTAAGGAGCGATTCTTTTGTAATATGAGTAATCTTAAGTTTTTGAGATTATAGACAATTTTATGACGAATGTCATCCATTTGTGTTCGTATTGTAATTAACTGAGGATGTTTACTGGTTAGCTCACTTTTTAAATTACTTTCTTTGATTTGTAAGCTTTGTAAAGTGTTACTAAGCTGTAGTGTGGATTTATCATTTAGTTCTATTAGAGACGTAGCAATTGTGTCTAGGTTACTATTTTTACTTGCAAAGTCTAAGAGGTTAGAAATTAATTTTTGTTTCAATAAATTTTTTGATAGTTGAATTTCGAATTGACTTAATTTTTCAATATATTTTTGGGCTTGAATAGAGGGTTCAATCATTTTATGTGTTGTTTTGTATCTCTCTAATTTATCTTCAGAGAATTGAAGCATGGCTTTAGTTTTATTAAGTTGTTCATTGATAAAAGTTAAAACTTTATTGTTTTGTTCATTTTTAGCTTGGATACTAAGGTCAATAAAACTTTTGCTTAAGGCATCAATATAGTTATTTCCTCTTTGAGGTAGAGTATCTTTAAAAGAAATTTCAATTAATGAAGCATCTGGATTAATCTGTTGTACTTTTAAATTCTTTTGAATAATATCACTATAAACTTGTCGATTTGAACCACAAAGGATAAATTTTATTTTTTCTTTGAATTCTGAATTTTTATTAATTATCACTTCAAAAAATTTATTTTTTATTCTTTTTCCATAGTGATATTTTTGATTATCATCAAATTGAATGAATGATTGAGGTGAGAAAAATTTAAAGAGAACATCTTTAAAAGAGTTTTTAATAGACAAGGTAAAGTAATCTTTTTGAGGGTATAAAATTATCTCTTTATCAATAATATTTAGATTGTAGATAGTGATGGTATTTACTTTAATAGGTGAATGGGTATATATTTCTATATTTTTGTAATTGTTTGATTTAAAGTATTTGACAGAAAAATCAATTTTTTCTAAGGCTTTTTTGTTGACTGAAAAAGTTTTTAAAATTTCTATTTCTCTTTCTACTTTGGAATCGTTTGGTATTTTAGGTTTTGATTTTATTTCAAGAATACTTTTTGATAGATAGACGGAGGGAGTGAAATAAATAGTTATAAACATGAAGAGTGTTGAGATTAACATTAAGGAGATAAGCAACCATTTATATTTTTCAAGGCTTAGATAAATTTTTTCGAGGCTTATCCCACTATGAGTTGTTTTATTTTCCATAAAAAAGATTCCGTAATATTAAATTATTTAATTAAGTAAACATAAAGATTATTATACCCTTTTAAAGGATACTTTAGGCTATTATCTCTCTTTTTTGTACTTTCGTGTAAAGTATTAGGCTTTTATTATGGTCATATTTTTTATTAATTTAAGAAAGAAGGATAAAACCTTACATTCCTTTTTTACCAAGAATTACCTCTATGGTTTTGTAAACTACTTTTAACTCAAGTCCTAAAGACCAAGAGTCGATGTAAATTCTATCATATTTTAATTTATTTTTTGCATCTTTAATATTGCGACCGTAAGGGTATTGTACTTGGGCTAAACCAGTAATTCCTGGAGCTACTAAGTGTCTGTCATGGTAGTCTGGAATAACATTTTCATAATCTTTAACCAAAATATCCCACTCAGCACGAGGTCCAATAAGATGCATTTCTCCTTTGATAATATTTAAAAGTTGAGGTAACTCATCAATACGCATTTGTCGCATGGTATTTCCAAATGGGAAGATACGAGAATCATTTTCTTGGGTATAAGGGTTAAATTCACTATCGACATGCATACTTCTAAACTTATAACAAGTAAAAGCTTTTCCATTTAGACCTATACGAGACTGTTTAAAGAAAATAGGTCCTGGAGACTCTTTTTTAATTCTGTATAGGGTATAAAATATAATTGGTATTGCAAAGAGGGATAGGAAACTCCCAACAAATAAGTCTACAGTACGTTTTTGTAGATATTGAAATTTAGTATAGGTTTGATAGCTTTTTTTAGTGTTTATTGACGTTATATTTTTAGTTAAAGTTGCCACTTGATTTGTTGGATATAAAGATATGTTTTTAGTGTTTGTTTTTGGAAGTGAGTAAGTCATTTTTTTCCTTTATTATTCTTATCAAATACCATGTAATGCGAGTATAGCATAATAAATATTAAACCATAACTAACAATAAATAATAGTAATGAACATTGAAACTATTTATGTTTCTTAATATTATATCTTAATACTATTTAATATGGTTAAAGATAGTGATAAGTAGAGGAGATTTAACTAAGGAATAAGGTATATTTGAGAAGAATTCTTCTCAAATATTAGGTAAAAAATTAAGCAGTAAGAGCAGCTTTTGAAGCTTCAGCACATTTTGTAAATGCTTCAGGAGCATTCATTGCCATATCAGCTAAGATTTTTCTGTCAAGTTCAATATTTGCAACTTTAAGACCATGCATGAATGTTGAGTAGTTCATGTCATTTAATCTTGCAGCTGCATTGATTCTTACAATCCAAAGTCTTCTAAAGTCTCTTTTCTTTTGTCTTCTGTCTCTATAAGCATATACTAATGAACGTTCTAATTGTTCTTTAGCTTTTCTAAAGTGTTTTCTTCTACCAGAGTAGAATCCTCTAGCTTGTTTTAATAGTTTTTTATGACGACGGGTTCTAACCGTACCTGTTTTTACTCTCATGGTGTTCCTTTACCTAAGTGCTATCTTCTAGCATTGGTGCCATTTTATTTAAAAATGAGCTTGTCCTAATAAGATAGGAGTTATTGCTTTGTGACTAAACTAATAAATTAAAATTAGTTAATCATTTCTTTAATCTTAGCTTCATCTGCTTTACTAACGTATTTTGGGCTTCTCATTGCTCTGTGTGAAGCACCATCAACTTTAGTCAAAATGTGAGATCTAAACGCAGTCCCTCTTTTGATTTTACCAGATTTTTTAACTTTAAAACGCTTTACAGCACCTTTAACGCTTTTCATTTTTGGCATGTTTGTTCCTTTCATTTAGTATTTTTACTCATAGAGAATGAGGTCGCGTATTATATCGAGATTATTTTAAATTCGTATTATTTTTCTTTAACTACTTCGATGGTTTCAATAGCTTTGGAAATGCTAATATTTTCTCCTGAACTCAATGCTTTCATACGCATATTGATATTTTTATTTATAATTTCTGGTTCTTTACCTACGTAGATAGGTATGGCAAATGAACGTAGTTTAACGCCATAACCTTGGTCAACCTTAGTTAATAGACGAATATAATAGAGACCCTCTTTTTGTGATCTAACTTGTAAGTTAATGACAAAAGTCTGTTGATTTGGCATAACTTGAAAACTTACATTGTCATCAAATATTTTTAAGCTATTTAGATTTTTATCTAAGTCTATTAGTGTAGAAATTTTCCCTGTAGGAATGCTGGTAAATAGGGTAATCTTAACATCAGATATTTCATTGACATCAACTTTTTGGGAAGTATAACGCATGTCAACAGGAGCCCCTGGTTTAGCGTATTGATGAAAAGTTGAATGGCTACTTATCTCTTTAGCATTAAGTCCTAGCATAAATAGTAAGGGGGTTAGTATTAATGTTATTGTTTTTATTTTCATAAATTTTCCTTTATTTTGATTGAGGTCTGCGTTCTGGACGACGAGATGTATTTTCTATTTTTGTATTCATCTCTGAAGTATTAGTTCCTTTAGCTATTTGTTCATTATAGCCTTGGACTAAATTGATAACAAAACAAGAGTTTTGATAAGAGTTATCGTAAACTTCGAGCATATAGTCTCCTGATTCAAGGTTGATAGCCAGTGCATCTGAGCTTTGTCCTTCAAGTGGGGACATACCTTTAATATCATAAGGGTAATCAGTATTATAAAGTACAAGATCAGGATCACCATAAGCAGAACCATAAGGTTTTGCACCAAAGGTATATATGCCAGGATTATTGATTTTAACTGTCATAAAAGTACGATTTCCCAGTTTATTATAAACACCATAATCATTTTTATTACATTGTGTAACCCATTTACCAACCTCGAGTGTACGGTAAACAGGTTGTGTAAAGCTACCATTAGCTGTATTACTTCGGTAGTTTCCATAGGCATCCTGAATGGTATTGATACGTTCAGATGCAACAACTTGGTCAATGGAGGATTGTTGTGTGCTATTTTCAGATTTTAAGGCATGAATGAAACTAAAAATACTTGTAAATGCTTTGGTATTACGCTCTTTGTCTACCATAGCATTAAAGATAGGTCTAAACCCTAAACTGGTTTGATCGGAACCTTCATTGTTATTATCATAGATGTCATAGAGTATTCTTTGTATTGACGCTTCAGAGAACCAACCTGGATTTTCTAATGGAGCTGATTCAATGTTCATGTACCAGCCTGATGATTGGTTATAACCAGAGGTATCAAAATAGATGGGGTCATCTGTCGCAATGGCTGACATGGCATTAGCAAAACCCTCTCCAAAAGCCACACGAATGTCCAGTGCATCACCAGAAGAGTGACCTCCTCCAATACTGTCTGAACGTGAAAATTTATCTTCAAAAAAGTGAGACCATTCATGAATAATAATATGATCATCATATTCATCCGTATCTGCATTGGCATCTCCTAGAACCCACATGTTTCCATCATCTGAAGTATAACTAGATGTTCCAATCTGACCTAAGGCTGTGTTCCCACCTACAGAGACATTATTAACCGACCAATTAATGGTGAGTTGAGGAAAGACAATGTCTGGACTTGCTTGAATAACTTTTTGCATAATGGTATTAATACTGTCTAAAATGGCAAGTGGTGCTGCGTCTCTAGGTCCTGAATAGCTTTGTCCATCCCATCCAGAAGCTGCATGGAGATTTCTTTTGGTTGTATTTTGTCCACTATCATGAAGTGCACCTTCCAAAACATACATGGCTTTGAGATTGGTATTGTCAACTACTGATAAATCCCAAACATTTTCTTTAAACATTCTTGCATAAACACGTATTTTTACAGGAGTATTTTCAGGGACATAGAGGGTATATTCTCCCTTATTGTTGGTTATGCTTTGTGCAAGTACTTGTTCTTGATTATCCAGTGCTTTTATGAGGAGATATTTTCCTGTACTTTTGTAAGTTTTAGCATAGTTTAATCGTGCAGTACCACTACCATCTACTTCGACAGGAACACGATCATAGGTGACAGTACCAATAATTTTTGAACCTTCTCCTTCTTGAACGGGACTAATACCTGAACATGCTGAAAGAAGTAGGAGAAGAAGCGTAAGACCAAGGAATTTGTATGTTTTTTTGAACATTTTGAACCTTTCTAATTTTATATTTACTATTGCTCTATATAGTCTACCATATAGTAGAGAAAAAAGATATAGTTATTTTATGTTTTTTTTTATTTAAATTTTAAAATAAATTAACAAAATTCGATAAAAAATCAATGATTATTTTAGAGAGAGTAGGTTAAAATACTCATCGTTGTTCGAAGGGTATAAATAGATGATATATAGACCAATTGTATTGGATGAAGAGATAATATTTTCAAAAAAACAATTTATAATAAGTAAAACTGATATAGAAGGTAATATCCTTTTTGTAAATCAAAATTTTTGTAATATTACGGGGTATAAATATGATGAATTAATAGGAGAACCTCATTCTGTACTTAGACATCCAGACATGCCTAAAGCAATCTTTTATATGATTTGGAAATCACTTTTAGCAGGAATGGAAGTTTCAGCGATTATTAAAAATGTGGCAAAAAGTGGGAAATATTATTGGGTAATTGCTGATTTTTCGATGCAACGAAATAAATATGGCAAGTTGGAAACTTTCACTTCATTCACGCGTCACGCACCTGCATATGTTAGTGAAGGTATTCAAGAACTTTATGATAACATGAACTATTCTGAACGAAAAACTGGAATAGAGGGTTCTTTGTGTTATTTAGAGACTTTCTTAAAAGAGAAACATTTGAGTTACAATGAGTATCTTGAAGAGCTTGTAAAGCCACAAGGGGTTTTACAAAGTTTAATTGGAAATTTTCAAAAGCTACTTAGTTAACTACTAAGCTATTTTGGTTGAGAGTATTTATATTATTAAAAGCAAAACTTTTATTGCTGTTAATTATACGTCTTGCATATAAAAATTTCTCTTTATAAAATTTCTTTTTAGAAAATGAAGTAATGATAACTTTCTTTTTTGCAGAACTTGCATGAATAAATTTATTATTTCCTATAAAAATTCCTACATGATTGACACGTCGTGTAAATTCTTTATCTGTATCAAAAAATACTAAATCACCTTTTTCTAAATCTTTAAACTTGATCTTTTTTCCGAGATTTGCTTGATGACCTGAATAGCGAGGTAATGAAATACCATTTTCTTTAAAAACATATTTTGTAAATCCAGAACAATCAAAGGCAGAAGGACCATTGGCAGCCCAAATGTATTTAACCCCTAAAAATTTTCTTGCCGTTTCAAGAATTTCGTCTTCTTTTGAAAATGCTTCCCAATTATTGTCAGCATCATTTAAATTAAAGGTTTGAGTGCTGAGTGGTTCATCTAAGATAATTGGTATTTCGTTTTCGTCATTTTCTAAGGATATTTTACCTCCAAAAATAGCAGAAGCTAAAAGTTTCTCTTTGCTTAAGTTTGTTTGATTATTTTCAAGTTGGACACTTTGTTGCTCTATGACTTTTTCAAGTTTGATATTTTTTGTTTCTACAATTTTTTCTAGGGATTTTTCTATGATTTTTGGTTTAATTAAAGCAGTTTTTTCGCTAACACAACCTACAAAAAGAACGGGAGCCATAAATAGGATGAGTGAAGATTTCTTGAAATTTTTCATTTTAAGTTTACCTTTGTATTTGACACGATACTTTCCTATATCTGTCGATAAGTAAAATTTATACGAAGATTGTGTAGTAATTGTGTAATTTTAGGCAATAAATAGCAGTAAATGAAGATAAATATGAGCTAACTACAGTAATGTACTATTTCTTAAATAAACATTATCATAAATTATTAAAAGATATTCTTTTGATTTTAAATAAAAAACATGAAAATGCTTAAGTGTTACTAATACGCTATAATAATAAATATAAGATAGAAAGGCAAGAGATGAAAATTATAACAATTGTAGGTTTATTATTTCCCTTACTATATACTGGATGTGGAGAAAGTGAAAAAAAAGTGTTAGAAAGCACTGTTATTGAAGAGCCAAATAAAACGCCAAACGAAAGCCTAAAAACTGAAATGACAATAACAAAAAAAGTGGAAGAGTTGGACTTTTTGAGAGAACTTGGCTTCGACATTCAAAATGAAAAAATAAGCTTTGATATTAATAAAACAACAAATTTTATTAAGCAAATGGAAATCGAAATGGATGGTAAGGCTGATGAGATTCAACATAAAATAGAAAAAGCAGATATCAATTTCACGAGAGATATGGGTATATCATTGGAGGGTGAAAAAATTGAAATAGACTTAAATCGAACTAGAAAAATGTTTCAACAAATAAATATTCTTATGAAAGAAGTTCTACTAGATGTAAATAGTAGTAAACATTAACACTATTATTGTAAACTTCAAATAATATTTGCACTAAAAGGATAATAATGCAAGCAATAGATATGAAGTCAGAAGAGTTTCAAACTGAACTTGAAAAAACATGGAAGTTTGTTAATAAAGTATATGAGAGTAAAGGTTGGGTACCTAATCCAAATGAAGATGTAAATGAGGGTGTTGCAATGGGTCTTGCAAGAAATAAACTCATTTATGGAAAACGTTTTTGTCCTTGTTTCATGGTTGAAGGTGAAACTAAAGAAGAACAAAAAGCAGCAGATAACAGAATTTGTCCTTGTAAACCAGCCATTGAAAAAGAGATTCCAGAAGATGGTATGTGTCACTGTGGAATTTTCTGTACGCCTGAGTTTGCAGAGTCGCAAAGAAAAAGTGAGGTAATTGAAGAAGTAGTTCATGCACACTCACGTGGATTAACAAAAGATGAAGCAGAAATACTTTTAATGAAAGATCAGTTAGATGGTGATGAGCTAGAATCTTTAATGGAAGCTAGAAAGCTTGATATGGTTTCGTTTACGCTGATTGATGTTCGTGAGCAAATGGAGTACAATCAGGTGCATATTGTAGGTACAGATGCCTTGGTGTCTACTTCAAACTTTTATGCTGGAATTGAAGCTTTCAATGACAAACAAGCTGAACAAATTATTGTTTATTGTTTATCGGGAAGTCGTTCATACCAAGTACAACAAGCAATGGGGACATTAGGCTTTAAAAAAGTAGCTAACCTTGCACATGGTATTGGTTCTTTTAGAGGTCAAACTCAGTCGGTTTAATAGACTTAGGGTTCCTTCTTTAGAATGAGGGAACCCTAATATTTGTATTTTTACACGCTCATTTTTTCTTTGGAAGCTCAATAGCTTTCACCAAAAACTTTCCTTCTTTTTCAATGACTGTCAATAAATGATTACTCATACCTGTTAAAACTTTTTTCCCATTATAAATTTTATAATCAAAACTTATGCTTACTTTGACTTTTTTCTTTTTTTCATTAATGCTTTCTATGTTTGTACTGATGTTAGTATAAACACGTTTTGACCACTCTTTAAAATATTTTCTTTTATCAGCCAAGAGTTCTTCTTTACTGAAGTTTGTGTTCCTAAAATAGATATTTAGTGGGTAGTCAAAGTAGTCAGAAAATTCAAGAGGATTATTTGAATTCATCTCTTGTATGTAGACTTTTTTGACAAATTTTTCTGCTTTTTTTGCTAAAGTCTCTTTTTTTAGTGTTTCGTTTTCTTCGTTAGGTGTAAAGCTACTTTGAGTACTAGAGTTTAAATCTTGCACAATTACATGGTCGGATTCTTTGGCATAATCAGCAATACGTGTGTCATACATGGCTTCAGTGATGATTGCTGGTAATTTACATTCTCCAATACTTGTAGCAAGGAGAGGTGAGTAAATAAGCGTGGTGTTTTCAACAGAAATTTCTTTTTTAAGCGTTTTGGAATACTCTTTTTTACCAGCTAAATCTATAAAGTATAAAATTCGGTCATCACGTATCTCTTTGTGTTGTAAATTAATATTTTCATCTTTAAAGTGAGGTTCTTGACCTCCTATGTTGTTGTTTACAATACTCATACAAGCTGGAACTCTTTGGCTTACGACTACGTTTGCAATTTTTCCAAAGTTTACAAGTGTGATTTTAGAGAAAAACTTATCTCCTTGTTTAAGATTATGCAGA
This sequence comes from uncultured Sulfurovum sp., assembly GCA_902727995.1. GTDB lineage: Bacteria > Campylobacterota > Campylobacteria > Campylobacterales > Sulfurovaceae > UBA1140. The sequence goes on along the minus strand of CACVAZ010000163.1, from coordinate 5,684 downwards.
TCTACTTTAGCCCCATTTGCCGTAATAAACTCACGTTTAACACTAAGTTCTTGCTGGGATGAAAGTTGATTTTTTAATGCTTTAGGCAGGTTTTTAACCAATTCAATGGCATAACTCATATTTGAATGATTAGGTTCAAGAATGATGTTAGAATTCGTCACTTTATCAACAGTGAGTACTATAGGTTTTGTGTAATTTGAGCTTTCCCCATTGACTTTTAGCGTAACATTCATTTTAGAATTTTTTGGAGAACCAAGGTAGGTGCTAATGGCTTTAAGTGCGATAGCTTTATCTTGCGTAGAGTAGAGGTTTGAAAACTCTTTTTGAATGGCATCTAAATCATCAGCCGATGTTTGTGCATATTTTGTTTTAACGAGAAAGTAAAGCATCATATCTCGAACATTTGATTCAAAGTTCCCTGTTTGATTTCCATAAGCTTTGTAAGTATATCTTGAAAGTTCAGCATCATTTTGAGCAAAAAGTGTTTGAGCTTTCTCTTCTTTTCCTGTGGCTTTTAAAATTGCAGCCATATAGTAGGTGGCTAAAAAATTACCTTTATAGGCTTTCTTCTCATAGAGCATGTTAGCTGTACTTGTAGAGAGTTCATTGTTCTGTGCGAGTATGTAGGCTGCATAAATTTTATGAAACTTACTGTATTCTGCTTGGTATTCACCACTTTCAGAGGCTACAGCATTGAGCATTTTTAACATCTTTTCTTTAAGCTCTTTTTTTACAATGGGATTTGTTTTGTCAATTTCGAGCAAGGTTTGTGTGGCATAGAGTGAAGCATAAGCTGAAACACTGCCTCCTCCTTCCCAGTATGAAAATTCTCCATAGTAGTTTTGCATGTTATGAAGTTTTTTAACACCTTGTAAAATAAAATTCTCACTCTCTTTTAGCAGTTCGTCATCAGCAAAAAATGCTTTGGCATAATGCAATGCTGAGAGTTTAGATGCTGTCTGTTCAGCACAACCATAAGGATAAGAAACCAAGTATTTTAAATCAGCTCTTAACGCTCCAAGAAGATTATTAGAAAGTGTAATATAAGCTTTAGCTCCTTGGTATTCGCTCGGAACAGTAAAGGTCTCTTTTTTATTAGAAATTCCTCTAAAGGTTTTCGTAGAGAGTGCATAAGGACTTAATATTGGTAGTTCAATAGACTTGGTTACTTGGGAATTATCATCATTAGAGGTAAGGGTAATCTCGCCTTTACCCACAGCAGTGGGAGAGAGTTTCGCCACAAGTACCTTGGAAGAATTCGCTGGAATTTCAAGTGAATTTTTTTCAAGCTCTAGACTTAAATTGTCAGACTTTTTAGCTGTTAGCATTATATTTTTAGCTTTTTTTGTGGTATTAAAAATACGAATAGGAACGCTAATCTTATCCCCTACTAAGCCATAGAGAGGATAAGAGGGCTTAATCATAATATCATCTTTAATCTCTATGTCTTTGGAACTTACACCAATGCTATCTTCATTGATGGCAATGGCAACCACTGAAGCACGACCATTAAATTCTGGAATATCAATTTCAAGCTTTCTCATTTCATCAGCACTTTCTATGGTGCCTGACCAAATCATAAAAGGTTTAATGCGTTTTCCTAAGTCAGGGGCTAAGTGTTTTTGTTTTTTACTCAACATGTCACCAGCTCCAAAATCAACCAGTTTACCCTCGGTAACATGGCTTAAGAGTTGTTCATAGAGGTCATGGTAACTGAGTTGTTTAGATGGTTCTTCATTAAAGTAGTCAAAGATTTTTGGCTCTTCTTGTTCAACCAGTTGTAAAATACCTCGGTCAACAATGCTAACTAATATTTTTGAAGGTTTAGAGGTTTTGATATTTAGGCTTAAGGTACTTTTTGACTTGGTGATTTTTGGCAGTTCTAAATCGATTTTTATTTTATGGGCTTCACGGTTTGCTTTGACAAACTTGTAGCCCATGGCTCTAAAAGGAATGAGCATTGAGGGGCTGTTGGTTGCTCTAATGGCTGTGGCATGTAGGCGTAAACCTCGTTTCATCTTTTCCGTAATTTCAAGAGAGACTTTAGCCACGCCTTTTTTGAGTGTTACTACTTTATAATTGTGAACTTTATCACCCTCTAAAGTCAGAAGAAGTTGACCTTCTAAAATAGGAGACTTAACTTGCACATCAAGTACATCACCTTTTTGATAAAGTTTGTCTTCAAATTTAATTTCAAGTGTGGCTAGGTTATCTTTAGGAGAGATATTTGAGTAGTTCCACCAAAAGACATCAAAATTTTGAGAAGCAGAATGCTCTTGAAGACGGTCATGTACTTCTATGACATAGTCCCCATTTTTTGCTATTTCTCTTGAAAAACTTTCATTTGAATTAAGGCTAAAACGGTCTACTACAGTTGTCTCTTTATCCCAATTGTAATTACCATCAGCATAAGTGTAGTGCCACTCTATCTGCTTGACAACAGCGAAGAGTTTACGATTAATAATCTGATTTGTAAAAGGGTCAATCAAAATGGCTTTACCCTCAAGCTTTTGACCTTTTTCAAAAGAGTTGCTATTTATTTTTAATCCAACCATTGATTTATAAGGGTAGATTTTCACTTTTTTATAGTTTGAAACAGGTTGTGCATCGTCCATGATGGTCACACCTAACATGGCTTCTAAAAGGGAAGGGACTTTTTGAGTGAGTGAATTTTTCATCACCATTTCCAACTTTCCGTTAGCATCCAAAATAATGTCTTCTCTATGGTCGATGTAGGAATTGATGTTCTCTTTCGCCAAAGAATCATTGCTAAAGGAGTAGTTTTTAAAGGCTGTATTTTTATACTCAATGGGACGTGCATTGAGGGTGACTTTTCCTTGTAAGTTAGAAGCAGGTGCCCCAAAGAGATAAGAGGAATGAATGTTCAGGTACATCAATTCATCTATTTGGTAAATCTCTTTGTCTGTTTTTATGCTGTTTTCAATCTTTGGAGGCATAAAGGCTTCAACTTTTATGCTTTTCTTCCCAATGAGTGTATTACCCATGTAAATGGCGAGTTGGTAGTTTCCTATTTTGTCATTGGCATCGAGTTGGTAGTTAAAGTTGATGAGTCCATAATTGTCGGTATGATAAATTTTTTCTTTGACTTTTTTTCCATAAAGCTCTTTAAAAACAATTTTAATAGGCAGTTTAGAAGCTGAAATAAAATCTCTGTCTTTGATGGTAATTAAGGCATTTATTTTTGCATCTGGACGAACAATATTTGACTGAAAATAGACATGGGCTTTAAAACGCTCAGTTTTTTCTAAAAGTTGTTTGAGTGAAGGGGAATTAATGCTAGAAGAGAGGGCTAAGAAGTTTTGGTCAGTTGAGCTTTTAACAATAATTCCCTTTGCCAAACTTTTTAACATGTTTTTGTTATTGATGATGGCTACTCCATCGTTATCGGTTTTACTTTCTCCTAAAAGTTCGTTATTTGCACCATAGACTTGAACTTCTACTCCCTTAAGAGTCTTGGCTTTGTCTAGTGAAAAAACGCTAACAAAAGCTTGTTTTTCACCTATGTTTGCCGTAATTCCAAGATTGGAAAGAAACAATACTTTAGAAGAATAACGTTCCTCATTTTTATTATCTATAAGTTCCTCATAACGAATGGTGACTTTATAGATGCCCACAGCTAAGTCCTCTTTACTTAAGTCTGAGAGTTTAAATTTTTGTTTTAACAATTCATTTTTCTTTTGGTTCAGTGTGAGTTCTTTTGAAAAAACCTCTTTAGTATAACGCTCAACACTCTCTTCATTAGAAGCTGTAAAGTTCATAAAATAGCGTAAATTATCATCTAAAATACGCTCAACAATAAGGGTAGCTTTGTCAATGTTAACGGAAGAAAAGGCAAGTTCTCCTTTGTTTGAAATGTAAGGTTTTTTATCATTAAAAATGATGGATTTAGCACGATCAGCAGTTTTTACGGTGTAGTGTGCCTCTTTTTTAATTTCACGATAATACGAAGTAAGACCTGCTTTTAGGGTTACCTTGTAGCTAGTGTTTGGTTTGAATTCTTTAGATGTGACATCATGGTAGTAATAAGCATCTTTAATCTCATAACGCTTTCGCATTCTGTAATCCATGTAGTCATAATTGCTCACCTGAAAGTTTTCAATACCCTCAATGCTAATGGCATCTTTAGATTGACCTGTTAAGTTGTCATTGACAAAAATACGAAGTGCAAAGTCTCCATTAGGAAGTGCTACCATACGAGGAGTATTTACAAGAGTCATGGATTTTTTTTCAGGGTCAAGGGTTATTTTTTTATTATTTTCATTAAAGCTTTGATGGTACTCTTTGGGATAAGAGACACCACGAGTGGTGCTTAGTTTGGAGTTAAGGTGTAATTCTACGAAATCATTTCCAACTTCTTCATTGATTTGAATTACTAAATTTTGACCATCATTTTCTAAAACCTTGTATCGTAAGTTGGTTATTGAAAGTTTGTCAATTCTAGTTAGTTTTATGCCTTCTAAAAGGCTCTTTTTGTCTAAAGTATCATTAAAACTTAGTCTTAATATTTTTTCATTTTTAAAAAAATCAGCACTTAATAGCTTAAACTCTTTAGTTTGAAAAGTAAAAGAACTGTTTTCATAGGAACAAGTATATTGGGTAGAGGAATGGAGTTGTTGTTTGGGAATGACTTTGAGTTTTGAAGCCGACTTGATTTTGTAAACAGCAGAAAGTTTTGGGCTACAAGAAAGCAAAGGCTTGTGGGTATAGCTGAGTGCTGTGTCAAAGTTTGACCTTGTATTGTTAAGCTCAAAAGAGTAATTAACAGCCGTTGGAGTTTTTACAGTACTAAGCTCTGCAAAAAGAAAAGAGGTGAAAAGAAGGGGGAGAAGATACTTTTTCATGATAAGTCTTTTTGTTTATTTTAGCGTAAAAATATTATTAAAAGTACTTTATTTGATAATTTATGCTAGGGTACGCTTTCGAAATTCTATTAACAAGGAAAAATAAAATGAATAAAACATTATTACTAACCATAACAATAAGCAGTTTAGTTCTTATTGGTTGTGGTCAAAAGAATGTTAGCAAAGAGGAGACAGTAAAAGAGTTGTCCCCTAAAAATGATAAATATGCACAAGTAGTTCAAAAAAGTTTAAAAGATTGTAAAGAGCATAACATCCTACTTGACGAAGCAAGAACAGATGCTTTTATGCATCGAAGTCCTGAAGAGACCATTAGCAAAGCAGCAGAGAGTAAAGTTAAAACTTCTAAGAAACTTTGTCAATTTTTTGCCGATGAAACTTCTTTAAAAAAAGAAGCAAAGGTTGAGGAATTTACCTCTAAAATTGTCAATGGTTGTCAAGGGGTTGGGGTAAATTTATCTAAAGAAAATATTCATAAGAAAATAAAGAATCTTCCTTTCTTTGTCATTCGAAAAGGTTTAGCGATGCAAAAAGAGACCTCTCTTCAAGAGTGTGAATTGATGCAGAAGAAGTATCAGTAAAGGTCAAGGTCTAAAACAAATATTGTTTTGATTTTTCACTATTTTAAGGCGTTTAGTTCATCTTTACTTTGAATTATATTAAAAATCATGATTTTTCTAAAACCAAAGTATAGAGCAGAAGTTCGGAGTGTATTTCGCCCAAAAAAATTGGGAAAAATGTTGAGAAGTGAATAAAGTTAAAAAACCGTCGCACGTCACGTCGTCCATCATTAGAGAATTGGGG
>CACVAZ010000162.1 GCA_902727995.1 uncultured Sulfurovum sp. | reverse complement strand
CAGAGTAATTGGATTAAATGTCCAAAGTGTTTGGCACTTATGTATTATAAAGAGATCGATGCTAAACGTAGTGTTTGTCCAAAATGTGATCACCATTTTAGAATTAATGCAGAAAAACGAGAAGAACTTTTATGTGATGAAGGTACTTTTGTTGAACATGATGCTTCATTAGCCCCTATTGATCCCCTTAAGTTTGTGGATAAAAAATCTTATAAAAAACGTTTAGATGAAGCCAAAGCAAAAACAGGGAAAACTTCTTCTGTTGTTTCGGGTTCATGTCAAATTAACGGTATGGAAATAGAGCTTGTTATTTTTGACTTTTCTTTTATGGGTGGAAGTTTAGGTTCGGTTGAGGGAGAAAAGATTGTTCGTTCTATTAACCGTGCTATTGAGAAAAAATGTGGTTTTATTATTGTTTCTGCTTCGGGGGGTGCTAGAATGCAAGAGAGTACTTTTTCATTGCTTCAAATGAGTAAAACCTCAGCTGCTTTAAACAGATTACATTTAAAAGGTCTACCCTTTATCTCTTTGTTAACTGACCCTACTATGGGAGGGGTTTCTGCTTCTTTTGCTATGCTTGGTGATATTATTATTGCTGAACCAGGAGCCTTAATTGGGTTTGCAGGACAGAGGGTTATTAAGCAAACTGTTGGGGTTGATTTACCAGAAGGTTTTCAACGTTCAGAGTTTTTACTTGAACATGGACTCATTGATATGATTGTAGATAGAAATGATATGAAAGAGACCATTGCAGGACTTATGAAACTATTTTTAGAGGATAATCCTAAAGTCATTTAGTTTTTATGAAAATAAATATTTATATTGTTGACAAAAAGTCAAAAGACAAACTTTATTCACCTCTTATTGAGCATTACCTAAAAATAGCCAAACCCTTTGCTAAGGTAGAAGTTTTTGAAATTTACACCAAAGAGATTAACAAAGCACATGATATTTCCACAGAAGCTTCACAAAAATCATATACTCTAGCCTTTGAACCCTATTTAAAGGGTGCCTATAATATTTCTCTCGATCCTAACAGTAAAGAAGTTGACAGTTTTGACTTTTCAAATTTACTTAAGGATAGAGGGACAGTAAACTTCTTTATTGGTGGAGCTTATGGGCTTGAACGCCATTTTTTAGGGCAATGTAATAATGCTATTTCTTTGGGTAAAATTACGATGTCACATAAACTGGCAAAAATGGTACTGTTGGAACAGATTTTTAGGGGTTTAACCATTTTAAATAACCATCCATATCATAAATAAAATACTTAAATAGAATATCAGGAGAATATAAACTTATGTTAAATATAGCAGAGATAGCATTTTTTAAAACTGCATTAGAAGAAAGAAAAATAAGAATAGCAACAAATTTATCGGCAACCTCAGGTGAGATGAATGGAATGAGACATAATGAACTAAAAGATGAAGGTGATCATGCATCTATGTCATTAGAAACGGCTGTAGATAATGCAATTTTAGGTCAACAGTCTAAAGAATTAGGAGAAATTGAACTAGCTTTAGATAGAATTAATAACAAAACTTATGGAGTATGCGATATGTGTGGGGATGACATTAATATTGAACGTTTAAAAGTAAAAAACTTTGCACGTTACTGTATTACCTGTAGGGAAGTTATAGAAAAAGAGTAAGGAGTATTTATGCGTTTAGGTTTGTATCTTATAGCAGCAATTATATTAATGGCTATTGTAGGCATTTTTGTATATACCATTAATCCAAATAATTACAGTATTAATCAGTTTGGTTTATCTGTAACCATGCCAATTGCTGTATGGATTATGTTACCGATGTTAGCACTTATGTTGGCTTCGACTGTGCATATGATGTTTTATGGAACCAAAAATTTTTTTAAATTTAAAAAGTGGGAAAAAGACACAGCAAGTCTTGATGATGCACTCTATTGGTCCTTGTTAAATGAACCTAAAGCACATAAGTTTAATTTACCAATTTTAAAACAAACAGCTTCTCTATTAGCTGTTTCTTGTGTAAAAGTTGATGGTGCTGTTAATGATGTTTCTGATAAACTTAGAGGTGCTTTGACCTTGGTTAGTGAAATTAATCGTGGTGAGTATGTTGATCTTAAAGCACGTAAATTAGATAAAATACTTTCACAGAATAATCCTTTAGTGATAAAAAACTTAATAAATCGTCTTTCAAAAGAAGCTACTTTTGCTGAAGAAGTACTTCAATCTAAAGGGTTATATCCTGAAGAAATTTTTGATGAAGCATTAAAAACTTTTTCATTAGAGACAACATTTCCTAAAGCACAGAAATATGCCAATATTTATACTAAAGAGAGTTTTTTTATATTGCTTACCCGTATTACAAAAGACAATGATTTAGGATTAACAAAAGACATTTTAGATGAGTTTATTGTTGCCATTCAACCAAAATTAGTATGTGTTGATTATCTAAAGATTGCTACGTTAATGATGTATCAACTCTCACCTGATGAAAATTTAAAGTTATGGCGTGAATATGAAGGAAAATATTCAGACGCACAAGCTGCTTATTTGTATTTGTTATTTGATTATGAGATGATTGATCAAGCTGGTGAATACTTAAAGGAACATGGTGAGAATGATTTCAAACGTTTTAGAGCACTTTTTGATTTGAAGAAGGAACATAAAAATTATAAAATTACAGATTTGATGAATATTCGTCATATTTGTGATGCACTATAGCAGGTATTTATCTTAGTGCCTACTTTAGATTTTACTAAGCCTCTTTTTGCTCTGGCTCCTTTAGCAGGATTTACCGATCTTCCTTTTCGTTCTGTTGTTAAAAAATTTGGAGCAGACTTTACAGTCTCGGAAATGATAAGCTCGAATGCTTTGGCATTTAAAAGTAAAAAAACTTTTAAAATGTTAGAAAAAAATCCTTTAGAAACACCCTATAGCATACAAATTGCTGGTTCAGACTTAGATATTATTCGTCAAGCTGTTGAGCTTATTAACGAGCGTGATGGGGTGGATGTTATTGATTTAAATTGTGGTTGTCCTGCCCCTAAGGTAGTAAACAATTTACAAGGTTCTTCTTTGCTCACAGATTTACCTCGTATGGCTGAAACAATTCGAACGATAAAGCAGTATTCCAACAAAGAGTATACTTCGGTAAAGATGCGTTTGGGTTTTAATGAAAAAAACCATGTAGCACAAGCTAAACTTTGTGAAGACTCTGGTGCTGATTTTATTGCTGTTCATGGAAGAACAAAAGCAGGTAAATATAAAGCCACTGTTGATTA
>CACVAZ010000161.1 GCA_902727995.1 uncultured Sulfurovum sp. | reverse complement strand
ACAATGACTTTTCTGACAATGACGCAAGTCTACTTCAAGTCCTGCAACTTTTAAATAAGGAAGCAAGTCATGAAGATAAACTGGTTATTGCCAATGATGTAGGGCATATAGAAGCCATGAAATGTATTGGGGCAACTGAAAGGGAGATAAAATGCATTCGACAAGAAGAACGTGTCATTGCAGGAGTAAGCCAAGAAGATGAAGTAAAAGCTCTTGAAGAGATTAAAACTGTTGAAGTTCAAAATGGTGTGCATATCATCAAAACCTCTTTAAATAGTTTTTCACCTATCGTTGATAATTATGATAAACGACCTCTGTTGGTTTACAGCAAAGAGAGTTTAACTTACTATGGCGACATAACTTTTTTAAAAGAAAAATATAATAAACAGATAGAGAAGAACGAAGCCTATCATGGTCGTGGTTATTTTGGGTTTGATGGGGAGTATTTGAAAGGTTGTCCTTTTCAGAAAATTGTTGAAGATATAATTCAAAGTCATTTTGTAAGTTATCACTCCTTTATGTTTCCATTTAGTTTTGATAAAAATACAGAAAAGAATAATCTCAAAGATAGAATAAATGTTGATAGTAGTTTTAATGAAACTTTAGAGAGTAGTGGTTGGCAATATAAACACTTTAAATTATCAGAAGTAAATGATACACGTGTATATAATGAATATAGCTATTATTTAAAGCCAGTACGTGAAACACTATACAATTTAAATAAATCTTTTAAAAGTGGCGAAACATCTTATTACTATACGAAAAAATTTGAAGTAGCAACTTATAGTATTGATATACTAAATAAGAAAAAATATATATTAAAACTAACCGATGTTTATTTGAGGTTATTTGAAACTGGGATTGGTATTTTAGTTTTGGAAATGGAAAACTATGACCATAGAGAGTTACAAGATATTTTAAATATTAATGAATTTGGTAGACGAGTTTATCCTCAATTCCTTGATAACCTATGTTCTAACTATTCACAGAAAACAAAGGAAACTTTTTTAGCAAACTATATAGATGTAAATTTAGGTGAAGAGTCTTTTAGTGAAGACTTTAATTATGGGAAGAGAATTCCAAATGAAATAGAAGTTGGCAAACATATTTTAGGTGTACTAGGGAAGACATTTGTTGAAAAGTATACAATTAAACCTATACTTGATGATAGAATGTTCTTAGTTTGTTATAGTGAGAATGAGTCTTTAATGAGTTCTTTACAACAAAGTGGAGAAACCTACATGGAGAACGAAGATTGGTATCGTTATTTATTTGTTGATGCAGGAGCAAAAACTGTACAAAATTCACAAATGCAAAAAGAACTGACCTCACTTTCTACCTACCCTCGTTGGCTTGGTTTTGGTACATTATGGGGTGTTACACGATATTCATTTATGGCTCTTTCTACTTCAGGTGGAAGAGGTTTAATTTTACCACATACTCAGTTCATTTATCATCAAATGGCTATTTTAATTTTAGCTTTACAAGCATCATTAGCACGTTTTTCAAATGAAATTTCTACTTTGTCGAATCTTGATTTAGAAGATAATGAATTAGAGGAACGTGTTCAGGAATTGTATGAATATTATATTAAGTTTGTTAATCGACTTCATTTTCGTGTTTTGACACATCAGGATCAAGGGATAGAATTATATGAAATTGCTAGAAAAATCTCTAAGTTTGATAAAGAGATAAAAGATTTAGATGAAGAAATCTCTGAATTACACACTTATATAGAAATGAAAGCTGAACGCCGACGAAACCAACGTTTAGAAAGAATTTCTGAATTAGGAGCTATTTTCTTACCTCCAACATTGTTGGCAAGTATTTATGGATCAAATATTTTTGATTTTAATACTTCTGCTTTTTCGATGATAATAGGACTTGTTAGTATTTTAATTGTTGCAACTTTAGGTTTTGGAGTTATCAAGTTTAAATCTAAAGTTGTAAAAGGTTTACTGGGATTTAGCTTAATAGGTGTCATGGGTGGATCTGTATCCGTGATTGGTCAAAAAGTAGAAAATTCCCAAAAGCATTTAGAAGTAAAAAAAGTAATAAAAGAGGAGAAACAGTGAACGAGCAAGAGTCTAAGTTCAAAACTACATTTACCCTAAAGCAACACACCCCTCTTATTCACTTCCAAAGTGATCAAAGTGGTGCAACGCTTAGGGCTACAGAGTTAAAACCTAAGTTGGATAGGTTTTTGTTGGAACATGTTGAGGGTATTCCATTTAAAACAAATGCTAAAGGGCATCGGTCTTTGGACTATAAGGTGAAGATAGTTTATAAGGGTAAAGTCATAAAAGATTTTCCTAAACCTTATGTTAAAAGAGGAGATGAGGGATATATTGCACCTTATTTTTCGGATGGAACATCTATTGAAACTGATAAAACTGAAAGCATAGAGCTTAGTTTTATCTCTTTTAATCAAGATATATTAGATGCAATTGAAAAGTATATAGCTCTATTTTTTACTTTTGAAAACTTTGGAACACGACAATCTAAAGGATTTGGCTCATTTCATTTAGAAAAAACATCTAAAAAAGAGTTTGAAGAACTTTTACTTAAAAGTGACAATGCTGTGTTTCAATTAACAAAAAATGCAAGTAGTGGTAAAGATAGTTTAAAAATAGTTGATGAGTTTTATAAGCATTTGAAAATGGGTCAAAGAACTCCTTATGATAAATCTTTGTTGTTTCAATATATGTGTACCAAATCAATAGGTTGGGAGAAGAAATTCTTAAAAAATAAATTTCCAGAGATAATACATGGTACGCATCAACCCATTGCATGTAAAGAACCTGAGGATAAAGAGTTTAAATACATACGGGCAGTACTTGGATTGGCTGAGCATAATGAGTATAGACCTGGTGGAGGTAAAAAGCAGATTAAAATTGAGTCTGTAGAGAGAGATGAAAAAGACTCTAGCAAAGCAAAATATCAGCGTTTTAAATCCCCTATTACATTTAAAATATTTAATGGCTCTATTTATTTAATTTATAATAAGAGTTACGAGGAAATTTTAAATAAGGAATTCTATTTCAAATTAAATGGAAAAAAAGAAGAACTCTTTACTCCTAAAACATTTGACATGTATGGTTTTTTGAAGTTTGTAGAAACAAAAGTGAGTTACCTTAAGGAGTTGAAATGAAATACATAGCCTTAACCATAGGACCAATCGTTGACACTTTATCTTTAGGAAGAAAAACATCCGAAGTATGGATGGCGAGTTATCTTTTTTCATCATTTATGAAAAATAGTATACGTAAAATAA
>CACVAZ010000160.1 GCA_902727995.1 uncultured Sulfurovum sp. | reverse complement strand
TCGTAAGAGGTTGCACTCATTTAATGACTATTTATCTCCAACTCAATTTGAAGATAATATGTTACTTTTAAACTTGGGTGCTTAGATATTCTTTCTTTGTCCTATATTGGGTTGACACATCAATTGTTTAAGTAGCAATGACTCTTGACAGCATTCTTTATACTCTTGATTATTAAAAATCAATGATGCCAAAGTGTAGGGGTACTCTCCTACTTTTTTAGCCATTCCTGCTTCCAAAGGATTAAATTCTATATATCGTATAAGTGTATAGAGATATTGTTCAGATGTGATATATCTTGAAGTGTAGCGTCCTTGCCATAAATGACCTATACGTTTTGTTTTTTTATTAAAGTAGAGAGCGTAGTTAGCATTAACAACTCTCATACAGTCTGAAAGATTCTCTTTTTCTGTCTCTATCAATAGGTGGTAATGGTTATCCATCAAGCGAGTTTTTACCACTGGGGTGTAAAGTTTTTATTTTTGTTTTAATTTATACAAATAAAAATATATACAAACTGTTTTTTATTGTATATAAATAATCTATAGCATTAATATCCTAGCGTGTTTTTTTTGAAATTAAAAGAGTTGCCCCCCCATTTTTTAGGGGAAATATTTAATTATTTTTAACATTCACAGAAAAGAGTGTGTTTCCGTTCCTCACAATTCAAAAGACTAGAAGAGAGTTTTATATTCCTAAAAATCTAATCTCTATCTCTTCTTCATATAAATACTTTCTAATTTTAGAAGGGATTTTTCGTTTACGACACTCTTCTTTAAAAGTTTTTGGCATCGTAATATTTTTATAGGGTGCGATGAAAATATTTTTCGCTTCTATTTCAACAGCCCAAAGCCCTCCAAAAACCAATGAAGTCTCTTTTTTTAACTCTACTCTTTGTTGTCCTGAAAGTAGGTAGCCCAATTTCTTTAAATATTTATCTACCAATCGAACTATTTGATGTTCCTCTGTATAACTCAAAACATAAAACTCTTTTTCATGAAAAAGTTCTTCAACTCCCCTAGCTAAAACTTTTTTATCTTTTTTTAAATAGCCAAAACTTCTTTTAATGCCCTCTTTATAGTCCTCAATAAGCTTGTCAGAAAAATTCTTTCTAAAACGGTTTCGTTCATACTTTTCATCTGTATTACTAGCATCAATAAAGTACTTATGATTATTTTTTTTTAAATAGTTTTCCAATTCATCTTTAGCCTGTTGAAGTAAAGGACGAATAACCCTATACTCTTTACGCCTTGAAATAGCTTCTAAACCTAAAAGTTCAGACGTACCTGCTCCTTTACTTAAACGCATTAAAAACCACTCTAATTGGTCATTGAGTTGGTGTGCAGTGAGTAGATTATCATAATTTGTCATAAGTTCATCAAAAAAAGCATAACGAAAATCTCGTGCATTTTTTTCAAAGTTATTTTTAAAATAAGGGGCTTGTTTTATGTGTGCTTTTAAAGTATGCTTTTGGGCTAAATGAAGTGCATAAACTTCTTCTTCTTTACTTTCTTCTCTCAGGTTATAATTAACCAAAGCAATATCAAAGAGAATGTTATGTTGAATTAAAAGAAAGAAAAGAGCAGAAGAGTCAACTCCTGCTGAAAATGCGAGTAAGTTCTTCTTTCCTTCTAAAGGAGAAAGCGTTTTCTTAGAGAGCTTTAATAAGGGTTCCAAGAAGTCTATCTCCAGTAAATTGGGTAACTTTTACTTCATACAAAGCACCAAAAACAATCTCTAAATCAGACGTGTCATTAATGAGAATATCACCATCAATATCTTTTGCCCAAAGTGTAGGACGTGCAGACAAGATGTACTCATGTTCATCACTCTCACCATCTAAGATGACACGAATATTTTTCCCCAGCATATTTTCTAAAGAATACTCTGTGGTCTCAATCGCAATCTCTTCAAGTACTTCAATACGCTCTTCAATCACCTCAACTTCCACAGGTTTCATGGTAAACGCAGGAGTTGTCTCTTCATTGGAATAAAAGAACACATTAAATCTATCAAATTTAAATTCTTTCATAAACTCACAGACACGTTCAAAAGCTTCAACCGTTTCACCTGGGTGACCAGCAATAATAGACGTTCTAATAAACGCATCTTTTTTAGACTTCATATGTTCTAAAAGGGCAATGGTTTTCTTTTCACCAAAACCACGACGCATGAGTTTTAAAATACCATCATCTATCTGTTGAATTGGCATGTCATAATAGGTCTCAAATACTTTAGAATCAGCGATAGCATCTATAAGCTCAAAACTTGTGGTACTTGGATACAAGTAAAGTATTCTGGCTACGGTAACACCTTCAATATTTTCAACTGTTTTAATTAAGTCAATAAGTCCATCTTTAAGTTTTAAATCACGTCCAAAACTAGAAGAGTCTTGAGAAATAAAAGAAAATTCATAAAAACCTTTTTTGACCAAAGCTTTTATCTCTTTTTCAATAGATAGCAGTGTTCTTGACAACAGTTTCCCTTTAAAGGAAGGAATGGCACAAAAGGAACAAGATTGGTTACACCCCTCGGCTATTTTGATGTAAGCATGTGTATTAGAACCCGTAATAACACGATCAGAGTTTTCATTCGCCAAATAAACAGAAGGAGAAAAGACCCCTCTTCTTTCATTAATCATCTGATCTATTTTTTCGTAGTCACCCACACCTGTAAAGATATCAACTTCAGGTAAATCTCTTTGTAACTCTTCTTGATAACGCTCTGTTAAACAACCTGAAACCACCAATAAAGAGTTCTTTTTACGTACATCATGAAGATTTAAAATGGTATTAATACTCTCTTCTTTAGCAGCATCAATAAACCCACAGGTATTCACAATAATTACATCAGAAGCTTCTGCATCATCAGATACTTCATACTCTCTAAGTCGTCCTAACATAACCTCTGAATCCACAAGGTTTTTGGTACAGCCTAAGCTTACTAAATGTAATTTTTTTTGTGACAAGATGCTCTTCTCCAAATGATTGTTTTTTGGAATTATAGCCAATCTTTATGGTCGAAGAACTTGTACCACAAATGTTCTTTTTCCAAGATTAGACTTAACTAAAGAAACATTACTCTTTGCCAAATTATAAGAAAGATAAGGACCAATGAGTACATAATCGGTACTCGACTTATTTAAAACAATGTAATTAAAACTTGACTTATCAAGAGGTTCTAAAAATTGTTTATTGGGTCTATTTTTTTTAAAAACTGCCATTTGTAAATAGTAGCCTGGTTGTGCAGAATTTGAAAATATTTTGGTAAAACTTTTTTTACCTGTTTTTTCATTCATACTTGACTGATACGAATTTCCATTATCTGATCGTTCAACAATGCCTGATAAAAGAGGTTCATTTGATTTTTCTTGATATTTAACACCTGTTTCACAAGCAAGTAATAAAAATATTGTCATGCTTAATAATATAGTTTTTTTCATGTTTTCCCTTTGATATTATCATAACTTAGAAAGACTTGTTAAGACTTTATATCTATCAAAAAATACCAAGAAACAAGTCACTATTTTGTTCTTTAATATTGTTTTTTACAGTATATTACTTTACATAATACAACAGATAACTTTAAGTTATTTTAAATAAATATGGAGTTATAATATCGAAACTTTTAAAATACAAGGATTTACAATGACAAAAATTACACTAATTTCTGCAATCACAGCAGCAATGATTACAACAGCTTCAGCAGAATTTTCAGTTGGAGACATGTTTAAAGATATGAAAGAGGCTGCT
This sequence comes from uncultured Sulfurovum sp., assembly GCA_902727995.1. Classification (GTDB taxonomy): domain Bacteria; phylum Campylobacterota; class Campylobacteria; order Campylobacterales; family Sulfurovaceae; genus UBA1140. The sequence continues at coordinate 12,946 of CACVAZ010000160.1, read as the reverse complement.
ACAGCTATGAGTAAAGATGCTAAAGATTCAATTGCATCAGTAAAAGATGGTGCTGTTGAAACTTCAAAGTCTGCTGAAAGAACCATTACTAATGTAAGTTCTGATGTAAAAGACGTTTCTGTAAAAGTTTCAGACGATTTAAAAACTGCAGAAGTTAATTCTACTAAAGATTTAGCAGGTACGGTAACTGATTTATCTGACGACACAAAAGAGTCTTTAAAATCAACAACAACAGACCTTAAAGACTCTGCAACAATAGCAACTAAAGACATGAAAGAAAGTACAACTACTATCTCAAATGATGCAACAGCTTCAATGAAAACTGTTTCTGAAGATACAACAAAAAATGTATCAACACTTTCTACTGATCTTAGTAAAAATGTAACAACATTATCAAATGATGCAACAACTACAGCTAAAACTGTTTCTACTGATGCAACAACTTCAGTAAAATCTGTAACAGATGCTACCGTAGATGCTACAAAAACAGCCACAACTGAAGCATCAGCTACGGTTAAAACAACATCAACTGATGCTGTAGATGCTGTTAAAAATATTTCTGACAATGTATCTGAATCATCAAATACAGCGACTACAAATGCTTCAAACACTACAAAAGACGTTAAATAATTTAACTTCTTTACTTTCAAAAGCTACCTTTATAAAGGTAGCTTTTTTACGCTCTTTATTTCTTTCCTAACACATTATAAAAAAACTTTTTTAGAAACTATAAGTTAAATCCAAAAAAACCATATCATTATTAGTAACAGCATCAAAACGTTGTGAACCACCTATGTAATCAACCAAACCAATATTGGTATAAATACCATCAGCAATGTCATACTTTAGCCATGCACGTTGAAACCCACCCTCATCTAACTGCTTACCAAACAAAGAAATAAGATAATTACCTTTAAGTCTTGCATTCATAAAGTCTGAACTCACACGAAAAGCATGTTGATAGGTCTTTTCATCTACACTTAATACTACATTTTTTAAACGCACATCATAATCATGAACTTTTCTAAGTGAAGCATCGTAAGAAATAATTGTGTCAACAATACCATTATACTCAACACCAACAAGTCCATCACTGCGTTTAAATTCTTTATTGGCTGTAGTCGTATATTTTAAAGCATCAAAATGAGCCAGTTCGGCTTTAAACAACCATGAACCATTCAATACATTGAGTGCTGTTCCAAACATATTGGTTTTATCGTGTTTAAGTTTAGCATTTGAAAAGTATCCAGCATCATCACGAATTTTAGCAGCATAAAAATTAACATCAAAACCTGAAAACTCTGCACCCACACTTAAGGCTGGTAAAATGTCATTATAGTCTTCATTGTTGGGTAATGAGTTTACTGAAGCATTAAAAGCAGAACCTGCTGGTGGATTTTTAGTAAAACGTTGTTCTAGCGTAGCAATAGGGGTTATTCGCCAATCACCCAAAAAATAATCAAACTTTGCCATGGCTACAGGTAAACGTAAATCTTCTATGTCTACCATAGCAGGTCGGCGATTGTCTAAAGGATTTAGTACATCTGTAATACGAATGGTATCTGACCGACCCCAAACCACAACTTGCCGACCAAGTTTCATGTCCAAGTTGTTTGTTAATGACCCCTCAACATAAGCATCAAAAAGCTCTACTTCACTTTCGAGTTCATTTAACTCATTTTTAGAATATTTTTCACGTCCTCTTAGACTATAAATAGCATCATGGTAGGCTTTAGCATTTACCTTAACTTTAAAATCACTGTCAAATTTATGTTCATAGTCTAAAAGTAATGAAGATTTTAATGAGGAGAAATTGTCATGAGGGCTAGTATCAGCATAAGAGAATGCTACTTGCTCTGTTAGTTTTCCAGTAAAGTCAACCAATTTACTTTTTTCTGTTTTAGCTATTTTAGACTTTGGTCTATCGTCATCAAAACCATCCATTAAGGCATTTGCTTCAATGGGTTCAGCCACCTTAGGCATTAAGCTTTCTTTTGGAGTTAAAGTTGTTGCTGAATTTGTCGGAGCATCATCAAAACCTTCTAATGCATCTTCTAAGGTCTCTGCATAAAGCAGAGAAGCCACACAAAGAGAAAGCAGTCCAAGTTTTGAGGGTAACATTACAGACCTTTTTCAAGTCGTCTTGTTGTAAATACACCATCATCTATTGTTCCATTGAGCTTGATTTTATCGAAAGTTAAAATCGTTTTGTGTAAGGTACTTGTTCCTTTTTTCGTGGTCATTGTCATTTCATCTACCAACCAAATACCATTTTGTTCATGAATTCTTTTTAAATCCAAATATTTTTTCTCTCCATTGGTTAAAAAATTAATTGCACGAACCACCACATAATTGTCTTTTCGAACTAGGGCAATGGTCTTTTCATAACCTGATTCATCAATCACCTTTTGATTTCTAGGAGTTGATTCAATCATCCAAGCAGCATGTCCACGGACTTCTGTCTCTTTTAAAATCTTAAAATCATAATTTTCTAAATCACGATCAGTCATGTCAAAGTAGGAAAAATCTGAACCCATAAAACTTGAACTCTTATCCGTTGAAGGAATTCTTTTCACTTTTTTTAACGCTGGTAAATATAACCACTGATCATCATCTTTAGCCGAGTCATCATAATCATAAGTTAAAAAAGCTGTATTTTTAACATCAGCTGGGCTTTTAAAAAACATGGTTCTATATTCATCTTCACCCACATCTTTTCCATAAGATTTTAAGTCACGTGTTCGCTCATTACCATTTTTGTCAATGAGTACCATCAGCATCTCTTGCTCTAACGTTTGTCCATCATCACGTGCATCTACTTTCTCCATAATCGCTCGTGCATTGGCTTCATCTGCCATAACATTTGAAGTTAGTAAAGTTGCCCCTACTCCTAATAAAAATAATAATTTTTTTGCTTTCATATTTTGTATCCTTAATTCAATTTAAAATTTATTTAATCCATCCACGTTTCGCAGCCACGACCATTAAAGCAGGTGCTAAAAGTAAATCGGACAAAAGTGCAAAGATAATCACTGAACCTGTAATGATTCCGAAGTTTTGTACCGAAATCATGTAAGCTGCCATGTACGCAAAGAAACCTAAAGAGAGAACTAAAGTGGTAATAACCATCGCCTTACCTGTGGTAAAGAACGTTTTCTCCATCGCCTCATGTGCATCACCTGTTTGTAAATAGTATCGCTTAAAATTGTGCATAAAATGTATGGTGTCATCCACAGCCAAACCAATCGCAATGGAACCAATAAGTAAGGTAAACATATCCAATGGCATGTCTCCTAAATACATCACCAACAGCCCCATAATAATAGGTACCAAATTAGGAATCATACTCATAAGTCCAATTCGAACTGATCCTAAAATCAACATCATCATCAATGAAATTGCTACTCCAGCAATGATGTAACTTTTGACTGAAGAATGTATAGCATTTGAAAAAGTGTTAATAAGTAGTGGAACCATTCCTGTTGATTCTACCGTATCCCCTACAAAACTCTTTTCTGCTTCTGTTCTAACATAATCCAATACATCCAATGCTTGAATACTATCCGTCCATGGTAACTTCAGTGTAATACGTGCTTTTGAAAACTGTGAGTCAATAACATCTTCCAAGTCATCTGAACCAGAGTTTTCAAACAATAAAAGCTCTTGTGATACAAGGTTTTCATCGGTAGGTATGGTGTAGAAACTTTCTTTATTTTCATGCAATGCACGATTCGTTTCTTTCACAATCGTTGCCAAAGAAACTACTTTTCCTATATGGGTAAACTCATCTTCATAAGCTTCCATCTTCTCTGAAAACTCATTTAATTTTTTAAGTTTTTCAGGATTAACCCAACCATTTTCCTTGCCTGTATCAACTACCACCTCAATGGTGACCGTTCCATTCATTTTTTCATCAATAATTTCTGTTGAAATACGATTCACATTATCAGGTTGAAACCAGTACAAAGGATTGTGTGACAAACGAACTTGCGTAGCTGCCCATAAAGAGAGAGCAACCACAAGAAAACTGGCTACTAAAATTTCTTTTGTATGCTTCACAGGAATAATAGCTAAATGCTTCATCAATCGGTCTATTTTCCCTACTTCTTTTTTTGCTTTTGGCTTAAGTTTTGTAATACTCAAAAGTGCAGGAAGTAGCGTTAAGGTTAAAACCAATGAAACCAAAACCCCAAATGAAGCAAATGTACCAAGATCTGAAATAGGTGCTACTTCAGAACCTGAAAAAGCACCAATTCCAATGGCTGTTGTCACAGAAGTCATGGCAATTGCCAATCCTGAATGCCCTAAGGTATATGATAATGCCTCTTTTTTATCTCCTGACTCATTAAATTTATCAAAGAAAACAGAGAGTATATGCACCGTTGCCCCAATCGAAACAGCCAAAAGTAAAGAAGGTACAATCTGTGTTGGTAACTTAAAGGCTGTTCCCATCCAAGCCATGGTTCCTACTGTTACCAATAACGAGAAGACAATCACCAATAAAGGGTAGAAAACAGCTGAAAAACGTCTAAAAACAACAAATAAAAAGACCAAGATAATTAAAAAAGTAATACGCATAAATTTTTCCATATCAGCTTTCATTTGTGCTTTAAGTGCATTATTAATTGCAGGAGAACCTGCCACATAAATTTCAAGACCTTCTGCTTTGTATTTGTCTGTAATCTCACTAAGTTTAACCAGAAGTGTACTGTTTTCTTGGTCACTTAAAAAGTCTCTTTTTTCCAAACTATTTTGAGTTACTTCATCCCCAAAACCTTCAGAAAATTCATCTTCAACCGACATTATTTTTGCACCTACATGTGAATAAGCATCCGTTTCAATGACCATTGTTGTCATTTTCCCATCAGTACTTAATAATAAATCTTTATAAAAATGTGATGCCATAGCACGTTTTTGAATCTCTGCTACTTCAGCTTCTGTTGTAGGAAAAGGTTCTAATAAGTCATCTGTAATAAGTTTATCACCATCACCTCGGGTATTTCGAACATTATACAAAGACGTCACATCATCAAGATAGGGAATCTTTGCCTCAATCTCTTTGTGTAAATTTTTTAATTTACTTAAAAAGTCCAAGGAAAAAATATTGTCATCTTTAATTGCAAGGACAATACGTTCATCTCGTCCAAATTGTTCCCTGAAATTATTATAAGTTAAAAGAACAGGATCATCCTCATGCATGAACCCTTCTGTTGAGGTATCCATTTTAATATTAGGCACATGAGAAATGGGAAAAGCCAGAAGAACAGCTAAAACAACAAGAATTTTAAAAGGATTGTCATGAATAAATGAGCCAAATTGGCTCATAAGGTTTTCTAGCTTTTGATGCATAGGCAGTACTCCATTTTGTGAACAATAAGAAACATTATAGGAATAAAATGTTTAGCTTAAGTTTAGTGAAGTGTTAATTATAGACTAAGCAGTACAAAAAGTCAAGAAAAAATTTATTTTACCATCTCATACATTTGTTCAATTTCCCTCTCCCAAATGCTCTCATCAATCGTCTCTAGTACCAAAGGAATATCATTCATTCGTTCATCATTCATTATGAATCGAAAAGTATCCCAACCAATTTCACCCTCACCCAAAGAGTGATGTCTATCCACACGGCTTCCTAGCTTTGGTTTTGAATCATTAATATGCATCGCAGACAAATACTCAAACCCAACTAAACGTTCAAACTCATCCATAGTTTTATCATACGCTTCACGTGTTCTAAGGTCATAACCCCCTGTAAAGGTATGACAGGTATCCAAACAGACACCTACTCTACTTTTATCTTCTACTTTATTAATAATATGTGCTAAGTGTTCAAACTTATAGCCTAAATTAGTTCCTTGACCAGCTGTATTTTCAATAACCAATTTTACATTCATTCCTTTAGTAGCTTCAATCGCTAAATTAAGTGAATCAGCAATCACATCCAAACAGTTTAATTCTGCTTCCATAATTTTATCATCATATTTAGGATCTTTTTTCGCGACCTTTACTAAGTGACTTCCTGGGTGAAAGTTAAGTAATTCTAAACCTAACTGTTCACAACGTTGTAACTCATCAATAAAGGCTTCACGTGACTTCTCTAGCTTCTCTACTTCAGGATGTCCCAAATTAATCAAATAACTGTCATGAGGGAGTACATGTTTAGGAGAAACACCTGATGCTTTTAAATTTGCTTTAAAACTCTCTATCATCTTCTCTTCTAATGGTTTTACTACCCATTGTCTTTGATTTTTAGTAAAAAGAGCAAAAGCTTTTGCTCCTATCTTTATTGCATTTAAAGGGGCATTGTCTACCCCACCACTCGCACTTACATGTGCACCTACAAATTTCATTATTGTTCTCTCACTTTTATTAATATTTTATTTATTTTATCACGAAAAATTCGTTTGCCACTTACAACAGAATAAGAAATATCATAAACATCCTCTTTGCTAATTTGTTGTTCAAACCCACCCTCTATTTCTTTGAAATTTTTTCTAGAAAAAATTGGTTTTGCTTTAAAAATATTTTCAAGTAACGTACTTGGATATTCAGCCACCAAAACCTCTTCATTAAACTGTTGTTTATCCATACATTTTAAAAGAGATAAGCAAATATTCTCTGCATTAATATTTAAATCAAGTAAAGGTTGTCCAGCAGCATAAACTTCCACCTTCACCCCTAACGCATTACTATAAATAAAACCCATATCAGAAAACTTAATTGTTTTAGTTTTCATGACAATCAAAGCACTCTCTTGTTTTTTTGCATCTTTACCTGTACATGCTACAAACAAAGCACTAATAGTTATTATCATAGACAGTTTTCTTAACATATCTTCAACCTTCTATATTATTTTATAAAGTATTATAGCAGATTCATTTTTAAATTTATTTAAGATTATTTTAAGTATTTTTGGTTATAATTTCGTCCACAAGCTGTTAATGGCCCCTTCGTCTAGTGGTTAGGATCCATGGTTTTCATCCATGTTACAGGAGTTCAAATCTCCTAGGGGTCACCAAAACTTGTGAAACTTTTTTAAATATTAGTGGCCCCTTCGTCTAGTGGTTAGGATCCATGGTTTTCATCCATGTTACAGGAGTTCAAATCTCCTAGGGGTCACCACTAATTTATTTCTTCTTCTATTTTTAATAAATATTTAAAACCCACCCCAATAACTTTCTAAAGCATTAAAATATAATTTGATAATAATAGAAAAATAGTAAAGAAAAATTAATTAAGTAAAAACTGCATATAGAAGTGAGTGCTTAGACAAAGAAGTTATAGTGATAAAAAGTAAATGACTTGCAATCACCCCAAAAAAGGTGAGTGCAAGAGAAAAGAAAAACTCAACGACTAAGAGAACATCTCTCTAATTGAACCATTATACCACTCGTGAAGTGCTTTACCCACACCTTGTGATCTATATTTACCATTTCCATCTTTAGGTTTTGGAACAGCTCCAGCACCTTTAAGGAAACCACCTGGGTCTGCATGAAAAGTATGCGTAACCATAATTCCTTCTTCAGGAGAACCATTGACCATTGAGTAACATACATTCGCTGCTTTTTCTGGTAATCCAGCTTTTGGATCATCTTTTTTACCATTAATTTGTGCAACTACTTGACCTGCTGCTCTTTTAGCACCCCAAATGGCTGTTTGACCTGATGGTGGAATTTTATGACCAACAGCATCACCAATAACATAAACATTTTTATCAGATGCCGAACGGAATGTATACCCTTCCATTGCTGCAAAACCAGCACCATTGGTTTTAATTCCAGCCATAGTTGTGATTGGAGAACATTTGTTAATTGGCATCAATGAACATACTTGGTACTCTTCAGTATGTGATTTACCTTCACCATCTGTGTAAGTAATGGTATTTTTAGCTGTATCAACATCAGTAACGGTACTTTCACCTCTATAGTCAACAATGTCTGCAAACTCATCTTTCCATGCTTCTTTAAAGGCTGCTGCTTTAGCAAACTTACCTGGTCTTGTATCAAGAACAATGACTTTACCTTTAATTCCTTCTGATTTCATGTATTGTGCTACCATCGCAGTTCGCTCATAAGGTGCTGGTGGACATCTAAATTTACCTGATGCTGGAGGAACAATAATAACGTTACCATCATCCATATTATCAATTTGTCTTTTAAGTGCTAAATGCTCTGAACCTGGCATTAATGCTGCTGGACAAGCATGGGCTACTGCATTAATTTTAGCTGCATTCCATGTTGGGAATTGTTTTTCATAATCATAAGCAATACCTGGCGAAAGTACAAGAATATCATAAGCAATTTCACCTGTTGTTGTTGTAACTTTTTTTGCTTTTCTATCGATAGCTGTCACTTCACCTTGGTGAAAGTTATATCCATGTGCTTGTGCAGGTTCATAATAATCATGTGTAAGTTGAGCAAGAGTCATGCTCTCTAAACCACCAAGGTAAAGGTTAGATACAGGACAAGACATAAAAATATCTTTTTTCTCAATCACTGTCACTTCCAGTGTTTTGTCTTGTTTTCTAAGCTCTTTGGCCATGGTTAATCCACCCCAACCACCACCAACAATTACAACTGATTTTCCAGATGTTTTTGCTGATGCTTTAGCTTCTGTTGTAACTACGGCAGGTACTACAGCTACTGCTGCTGCAACACCTGCTAATTTAAATAGGTCTCTTCTTTCCATACTCATATCTATCCTTTTAAAAAATGTTTTGGTATGTTGATGATAACGAAGAAAACTTTAACAGAAGATAAAAACAACTGTATTAGTTAAATAAATTATTAAAAACAGTAACAATAACTTTTACTTATGAAAATTATAATTTTAAAAAATTAATTAACTATAATAATGCTTCTATATAAGTGTTAATTTAAATATTAATAAAGAAAAAACAAAGCTAAAGTAAATAGGAATAAAAGTGTAGAAGAAAAATATTTAAAAAATATAGCAGGTTTACCCCTGCCATATCTTTGTTAGAATTGTTGAATGTCTTTAGAGAAATTCTTCAATGTGACAACTTGTGCTTCTGTTTTAACAAGTTTTTTAGCCTTACGCTTGTTTCCATAATACTTTTTAAACTCACCTTTAAATGCCTTTAAGTACTCATGGAACTTGTTTGGTCCTAATGCACCTACAGCCCAAATAACATCATTTTCATCAATTTCAAGAACAATCTGTGTTAAACCTTCTGTTGCTGGTCCAGTTACTCTTCTACCACCATCTTTAGGAGTAAATGCAGATAAGTGAGAAGAACATACAAATACTCCCCCTACAGCTTTGTCATATGCCAATGTTTTTGTTCCTGTTGGAACATATTGGAAAAAACTTGTGTCGGGTTGTGGGTGAGTTAACTGGTGAGGACAAATTGCAGAGTAAGCTACAATTGAATTGTCTTTACCTAAACCACCTTTAAAGGTATATTCTGTGCCATCATCAGCTTTAAGTGTTGTCGATTTTTCTGTTGCACCATCTAACTGAACAAGAATACATGGTGTTGCTACATGAGGAAAATTAAAAACATAGTTTTCTTCTTTTACTAAATTTGCTGCCTTTAATGGTTTACCGTCTGCATCTTTCAACATAATTTTATCATAAGACTTATATAGTGAGCCATCCTCTGCTCTTAATGTCTCTGTAATTAATGATGGTGCTATAACAATTGCTGCTGCTGTTGTTCCTGAAAGTTTTAAAAAACCTCTTCTTTCCATGTGATATCCTTTTAATATTAATATTTCATTCAGATTAATTATATTATTTTATAATTAAAGTTAACTCTGATATATTTATTTTATGATTAAATTGTCTATAATCGTGTATAATTTCCTCAATCTGCTACTTTTTTATAATTATCCTATAAACTTGATAATCTAACTTGCTATAATCCCCCAAATTCAACCACATAAGGAAACAAAAACATGACTGAACTCAAAAAATTTCGTCTTATTAACAAAATAGAAGGTATCTCTTTTCTAATCTTACTTTTCGTAGCAATGCCACTTAAATATTTCGCTGGAATTCCAATGGCAACTAAAATTGTCGGAATGATGCATGGTATTTTTGTATTTGCTTTTCTTTACCAGCTTTTTGCAGCTTCTGATGAAGCACCATTTTCAGCCAAAGAGATGGGTATTTTAACCCTTATGTCACTTATTCCATTTGGAAGTTTTTATAATGACAAACTTTGTGCAGCTAAAGAAGCATAATTTACTTACATACAAATTATTTAAGAGAGTATTTTTACTTTCTTAATTACAAAGATTATTAATGAAAAATGCTTATACTTTTCAAAACTTATCCCAACAAACTGCTTGTTTACATTTAGTGACGAAAAAAGACAAAACAGCTCCCTACTCTTTTTCTTTAGCTTTACACACACAAGAAGAGTTTGACAAAATTGTAAAAAATAGACAAAAATTCTCAACTATTTTTCCAAACTTCAAGTTCATCGTTGCCAATCAAACACATTCTGTAAACATTTATATTGTAAAAAAAAATCAAGAACAAGGATGGAGTTCTTTAGCTGATGCCATAGAAGACTCTGACGCTCTCATTACCAATCAAACACATATAATGCTTAGCATTCTCACAGCTGACTGTGTTCCCATCTTACTTTTTGACCCAATTAATAAAGTGATAGCAGCTGTTCATGCAGGATGGAAAGGGACACAGCAAGAGATTCTTTTAAAAACTGTCCAAAAGATGCAAGAAGTTTTTAACACTGATCCTAAAAATATTTTAGCTGGTATTGCCCCAAGTATTGGAAAATGTTGCTATGAAGTTGACTGGAATGTCGCCAAAAATTTTGAAAAAATCGAGAATGCCTATAACCAAAATAACAACAAATACATGTTAGATTTACCCCACATTAATAAAGTTCAACTACTAAATGCTGGTCTAAAAGAAGAGTATATTGAACTTTCTAATGTTTGTACAGCTTGTGAAGTTCAAGATTATTTTTCTTACCGAAAAGAAGGTGGATGTTCAGGAAGATTTATGTCGATGATTGGATTAAAAGCTTAATGAACAATCTCATACCAAGCCAAGAAGCCAAGCTTTGAAATAAGCTAACATGACTGCCATAAACAGCCACATTAGAGAATTTATGAATTTATCATTCATGAAGTTTCACTATAAATCTATCCGTCACGGTTTGTAATAAGTAATAAATGGTAACCAAACTGAGTTTGAACTGGTCCATGAACCACATGTAACGCATCGTTAAAAACTACTTTATCAAATTCGGGAACCATCTTACCTTGATCAAAAATTCCTAAGTCTCCACCTTGTGCTCCTGATGGACACTGAGACTTTGCTTTTGCTAATTCTTCAAAAGTTGCGTCTCCTGAAGCAATCTGATCTTTAAGTGCTTGACACTCTTCTTGGGTCTCTACTAAAATATGTTTTGCTGATGCAGCCATGTTTATTCCTTTTGGGTTTAAAATTTGGGTTCAAAACTTATAAGTTACCAATTCACCACGTCGTAGCCTTGGTAAAATATCCATTTTTATTTTTCGTATTAAAAAGCTTTTTTGTTTCAAAGGCATTTGCCCATCGGTTGTAATACTTTTTAACCTTGCCGAATAGTAGCGAAATAAATATGAAGCTAAAGAACGAGATAATTCTTCTTCGTCCATAACTTTAATATTTTCATCCAAACTTAACCCTGTCAAACTTGTATTTGTTTCACCATTAATAGCTGATTGAAGTAATAAAGCATAGTTCCCAAACATAGCTGGATCAATAACATTCACTACTTTGTTGACCAATTTGTCATTTTCCATAAGCGTCTTAATAATGCTGAGTTGCCCCACATCATCACGCGCCCCTTCTTCAAAACGTGCTTTGGTATTTTCAAGTTTTGCATTGCCACCAAAAAGAGCAACATTCACCCCTAAAACGGTTGAAGCATGGGCTATATACGCTTCTCTAATGATGGGGGTTAAAGAGTCTAAATAAACTTTTACAGAACCAAAAGCGATTTCTTTCTCTCGTGGATTCTTTAAATCATAAGACTTAGCCATCATCTCTATAACAAATGGAATAAGTGCCTGACCATTCCGTAATAAATTAGCCACTTCTTGTACTTGCCCTACAGCTATCATATCTGCTGGATCTTGCCCATCAGGAAAAAGTACCACTGAACCATCAAAACCAGAACCTGTCAACATAGTTGCAGCTTTTAAAGCAGCAGCTACTCCTGCTTTATCTCCATCATACGCCAAAATAATATGAGGTTCACCTTTACGTAAAATGGGTAAATGCTCTTCTGTTAACGCTGTTCCCAAAGTAGCCACAGCCTCATGAAAACCAGCTTGATGAAACATAATTACATCTAAGTAACCCTCACAAACAATTAACTTTTTATTTTTGTAAATCGACTCTTTAGCTTTCGCGTAACCATACAGTAAACGTGATTTATTAAACATTTTCGTTTGAGGTGAGTTAATATATTTGGCAGGATGATTCGTAATGGTACGACCACCAAAACCAACAATAGCACCTGAAGTAGAATAAATAGGGAAAGTAATACGCTCAGTCAAACGGGCATAAAACCCACCTCTTTCACGTTGTGCTACTATTCCAGCTTCTTCGGCATTGGGAATGGTTAACATATTGGCTGAAAGAAAATTCATAAGCTCCTGTGAAGCCCCTACATAACCAATACCAAAAGTTTCAATAGACTGTTGAGTAATTCCTCTGTTTCGTAAGTATTCCAAAGAAATAGGTGTAGAATCTAAGTTTTTAGCATACCAAGTTTGAACTTGCTCTAAAACACGTCTGGCATCATTATTATCAGTACTTCCTTGTGTGTACGCCAAAGAAAAATTCATCATAGAAGCAATTTTTTCTAAGGCTTCAGGGTAGTTTAGTTTCTCATACTCTTGCACAAATTTTATGGCATCACCACCAACGCCACAATTTCCCACCAAAAAATTTTTTG
>CACVAZ010000159.1 GCA_902727995.1 uncultured Sulfurovum sp. | reverse complement strand
TCAAAAGGTTCACCATCCATTAGTTCTTTTACTTTATTATTTATTTTAATTGATTGTTTTCTCTTTTTTTTTGCCATATGTTTTGAGTTCTTTATTTTTAGTATATATGATTATAGCATAAATTGGGTAGGTGTTTAATTGAGATATATGAGCTATCTTAAGAAAAAAATGCTACAATTTACCTACAATATGTAGTACTTTTTTAAAGGAGATTTCATGCAAACAGTAGCCATAAGAGATTTAAAAAATAATCCCTCAAATATGACTAAATATTTAGAAAATAATGAATCGGTGTTTATTACAAAACATAGTAGACCTATTGGGGTAACACTTCCTCTAAATGATGATACCCTTTCCATAGGTATTAAAAATTTAGTTGCCCTAGAGCAGTATAAAAATGGACTTATCTCTTTAGGTAAGATGGCAGAATTTCTTGAAATTTCCAAAGAAGAGGTAATGAGTTTAGTGAATCGTCTAGGTATAGACTGGTTAGATTATGATCAAGAGGAGTTAGAAGGTCAGTTAAATGTTGCTAAAAAGTATGCCAAACGATGATAATCTCAGATGCTACTATTTTAATTACACTTATCAAGATTGATGAATTTCGAGTCTTAAAACTTTTTATAGATGGGGTTGTGATTCCTCATGAGGTTTATAATGAGGTCTCTAAAAAAATATTTGCAAAAAAATATCTCGATCGAGAAATAAATAAAGGGTTTATCTCTGTAGAATCTTATAAAGATGATTCTTTGTTTAGAGAAATAAACTATATTCTTGATGCTGGAGAGTCTGCCTCTATTACTTTGGCAATTGAAAAAGAGCTTCCTCTTATTATAGATGAACGAAAAGGTCGTAAGTTTGCTCAAAAACAGGGGGTTGAGATTATTGGACTAGTTGGGATTTTACGGTTTTTATATGTAGATAGTGATTTGAGTTATGAGGATGTTTTAGCTATTATTGAGAAGCTTAATGCTTCAGACTTTAGGATAAGTTCAAAGCTTTTAGATTTGATTTTGGTGTAATTTTTAGAGCTTAGGATACTTCTTAGGACGTAAATGAATATTTAACTTCTGATTTTTATTGATTAAATTTAACATATATCTTATTTACAATGGCGATATCTAAGACAAAAAAATTTAAACTTAATAAGTTGAAAGAAATAATGTTGTGAAGATGTATAGAGAGGGAGGTTTGAATTTGGAAGTTTATGAGAGACCTGAAACAGATGATGCATATAACCTCTTACTCTATAAACTAAAAGCTCTATGCGATAGAACAGATACAATTAAAGACCTTATCGTTTTGACAGGAGAAGAGAGGTTACATTATGCAATGAAAGAAACCATTGTAGCTTTTCAAAATAATTTTGCTACAGAATTACTTTTAGCTCCTGAAGAATTAGACTTTTCTTATGAAAAATATATTAAAGAGAAGATGGAAGAGAATGGCTGTGAGAAAATTGATGATTATTTGATTTTTTTTGAGGAGAATGAATTTTTGGAAAGTGAGATTAGAGCAGATGCTAAAAATCTTGACAAATAAATAATAACGTTAGTTTAAACAATATTAGTTATAACCAAAGTAACAAGGATAGACAATGACATATATGGAATGGTACCAAGCACATGGAGAAAAGCATAAAGTAATTATGGACAAGTTAACACATCTTAGTAATGAAGAGATTGTGGCTTATTTTCGATTTGATAATATGGTTGAAAAAGAAGCAGACTTTTGTCTCTTATATAAAGAGAATAAAAAGTGTCATGATGTTGAACATCTTAATTGTTATCTTTGTGCTTGTCCTCACTTTAGATTTGATGATGAGGGTTGGGAGATGAAAGGGGCAAAGTATTTGTCTTCTTGTAGTATTAATTCTAAAGAAGGAGGAGAATTTGTTACTGATGCTGGAATTCATCAAGACTGTTCAAATTGTCTTGTTCCTCATAATGAATCTTACATTAGACGAAACTTTTCTAGAGACTGGTTTGAAATAATGGAAGATGTTTTACCCTGAAGCGTTTAATTAAGCTCTAAGAGTTGTATTTGTTCATAATTCTAGTAACTTATTAAGTTTAGATTAGATAAAATCGCGTTTCAAATTAATGCTCACGTTTAGACTTGGGTAAAATACTAATAAGGATGGTACTCAGTTATGAAAAGAACTTTTCAACCCCATAACACACCAAGAAAAAGAACTCACGGATTTAGAACAAGAATGAAAACTAAAAACGGAAGAAAAGTACTTTCTGCTAGAAGAGCTAAAGGTAGAAAAAGATTAGCAGTTTAAAACATTTTAGTAGTATTAAAACTACTAAAGAGTTCAACAGAATTTACAAAAATTCTAAAACTGTACACACTTCACAATTTGTACTTTTTTTTCAATCTTTGGAAAAAGGGCATCAAATTGGGATAGTTGCCAGCAAAAAAGTTGGTAATGCTGTCCATCGTAACCGATCTAAACGGCTTCTTCGTGCTCACTTTTTAACAGCCCTAAATAATCTTAAAACTGGTAGATACATACTCGTGGCAAAACCCAATTTACTTACAGGTGAGTACAATAAAACCAATGAAGAGATATTTAAAGCATTAAAGCGTTTAAACACCTTAATAAAATGATATTTTCAAACACTTTTTGATATACTTTCCCCAATAATTTAAATATAATTCTTAAAATATTAATATAATTTAACATCTAAAATAAATTTTTAATATTATTAAAGAATCAAAAGGTAATTTCTAGTGGAACAAAACTCTGATCTTCAAAAACGGCTACTACTCGCATTGACTCTGTCCTTTGTGGTATTTATAGCATTTGACTTATTTATGCCAAAAACATTAAAGCCTAGTGACGCAAATGTCACTTCAGCTGTACAAGAAGTAGAAAGTACAAGTTCTGCTCCTCAAGTTGTTAGTAATAGTCCAACAGTAACAGCACCTAGCATTGCAACATCTGCACCAACTGCTCCAACGTCCGATTTTTCTGCACCAGTGAGTACTTTTAAAGCATTGACAACGGTTAACTCTGATAGATTTATCTATAGTATTGATGAGTTAGGACGTATAGCTCAGGTAACCATGTTGGAGAAAAAGTATGAGTATGAAGATCAAAAACTTCAGCTTTTAAATCCATCTTGGATTAAACCTTTAGAAATTCGTTTTTCAGATGCTAATTTAAATGCAGAGGCATTAAAAACACCGTATATTACTTCTGCTCCAATTATTGATTTAAACTCTGCTAATACAAAAGTTATCTTAACTCAAAAGTTAAGTGCGACTACAGTAACAAAAGAGTTAACTTTTTATAAAGATGGTCATTATGATATAAATATTAACCTTTCAATACCTAA
>CACVAZ010000158.1 GCA_902727995.1 uncultured Sulfurovum sp. | reverse complement strand
AGATCCTCATCCTTCTCCTTTGTCTGCTTATCGTGGATTTTGGGGTTCAAAACCTTTTTCTAGGACAAATGAATATTTAAGTCAACATCATTCTAAAGTTATTGATTGGCAACTAAACTAAGAGTTTATCAATAGTGATAATTATAATTTTTATTGTTAAAAAATAATCTTATTCATTTTAGTTATTTTAAGTAAATATATACTATCATTTACTTATATAAACTTAACTAAGGATTTTAAATGAAAAGCATTAATTTATCTCTCACAATCTCTACTGTTTTAGCAACGCTCGTACTTTCAGGATGTACCCCAAAGACGGCTGGTATGGATTCAGCTTATTTAAATGCAAACAGAGGTGCCGATGGTGCACAGGTTAGCCGTGCTGAAGCAGCACAATACAGAAGACAACAAGCATTAACAGCAGATGAGATTCGTTTAGAAAACATGAAACGTCATCAAACCACAGACTCTATCCAAGAAGGTGCAGGAGCAGCAAAAAGTGCCGTTGGTGCCATTCAAAGTGTTAGAGGTCTTTTTGGTTTTTAAAAAATAAAACTTAATGTTATTACAAAGGATAAGTAAATGAAAAATCACTATTTTATATTATTGGCTATATTGCTATTTACAGGATGTTCAAATTATTATCCAAGTAATAATATTCCTCTAAAAACAACCCATGTAGAAGAGGAAAAACCAGATAAGTACCCTCACCCTCCAGAAGATTTACGATCAGTTGTAGGTCATGATGGATGGTATCGCCGAGGTGGCTATTATTACCCTAGTCAACAGTATTATAATAGATACAATGATTATTACCGATATAACTATTAATTTTATTTTCGGCTCAATTAACATATATTGACTACCAATTCACATCTTTTTAATCTATAATTAGATCATGAAAAAATATTAACTAAAAGGACTAGATTATGGAATTAGAAGAAATTAGATTTGAGCTAGAATTAACAGGAATGAGCCTAGGTCAAATTACCAAGGTCATTGCCTCTGTTGAAAGAGATGGCTTTGATGCTAAATTACTTGATAAAAAACTAATAGGTATGGGGTATGCACCTGTATTTACCATTTATGATGACTTATAAAGGCTAGTTTTTATAAACTCTCATCCCTTTTATTATAAGTCATAGAATAACCTTTACAAATAAACTCCACGCCCACAAAGTAAAGTGTAGTCACAGTACTGACACGTAGAAACATCATCACAACGTGTCGCGACTACTTGATTCATACTTTTTAATTCATTGATGATTTCATGTAACAACTCCGTTTTCTCTTCAAGTAGTGTAACTTCTGTGATTTTCCCGTTAAATATCTCTATAAATGCTAAATGTAAATCTTTAAACTTATCTTTTAAAAGTTCTGAATAAATACTCATCTGAAAATCGCTTAACTTCTCTAAATTTTTAGTGCGATTCGCTTCGGTAATGGAACCACTTTTGTAATCAAATAAGTAAGTACCTGTAACATCTTGGTCTCGTCTGTCTACTACTCCTTTAAAATTAATACCCCCAATCGAACCAATAATCTGCTCTTCTCGTGCAACCACTCTCCAACCTGCTTTAAAATGGTAAACTTGTGAAGCAATGAACTTTTTTAATTTCTCTTTCCAAAGTAATTTTGAGTAAGCAATTTTGGGGCTGTTTGTTTCTAAAAGCTGATCGAGTAGCTTGTCTATCTTGCTTTTCATGTCGGCTTCTGTTTCAAAGAAATCTTTTTCTTTAAACAGATGCTCTAAAAGCTTGTGTAAAAAGAGTCCTTCATTGAGTTCATCCTCTTCTTTGGCTTTTAGATTTAATACATAGGTGTAATAGTACTTTCGTTTACAGGTCAAAAAAGTTTTAAGTCTTGTGGCTGACCAAGTAATAGAGGTGGCATCAAACGCTTTCATGATGGGATCTTGTTCTTCGACCAACATACTTGGTTCATTGTAGAGTAAGCTCACATCCCCTACTACATCGCGTCCTGTTCCAAGTTCTAACTCGTACAAATACGTTGCTGGTACTTTGTTGTTAGATTTAGAGTAAATAATCGTAACACTCTCTGCTTGTTCCAAAATACGTTTATAGAGCTGTTTTTGTAAAGATGCACGGTCATTTTTAGTAGGGAGTTTGGCAAATTTTCTAAGACTAGAATTTAAAAAGCTATCTTTGGCTGGAATACTTGGAACAATCCCATCGTTAAAATCGACAACCACCACCCCTTTAAAACATACCCCTCTGGTTTCCAAAGCACCCATAACC
This sequence comes from uncultured Sulfurovum sp., assembly GCA_902727995.1. Lineage (GTDB taxonomy): Bacteria > Campylobacterota > Campylobacteria > Campylobacterales > Sulfurovaceae > UBA1140. Next base: position 1,139 of record CACVAZ010000158.1, on the reverse strand, counting down.
GTTACTTTACCCCCTCGAACATCATCAAGACTTAATTGTGAAAGTTTTTTTAACCATAAAAACATCCATTGTTTTACCGTCATATGGTTTTTGCTAAAAATGCTTTTAAACTGTGCCATATTTTCTAAAACTTCTACACGTCTTTTTCCTAAATTCAAAGCGTCTAAACAGCTAAAAAACTGCTCTACATTTTGTTTTTGGGTTAAATTTATTTTATTAATTTCTTCAATGATTATGTCATATTTCTTAAGTAAGAACTGTGATTCATCTGAAAACATTTGCCAATGTTTGTAAATACTTTCTAACTGTTTATAGGCTTTTGTTTTCTCATAATCAAAACCCATAGCAAAGTTAAAGTTATTCAATTTGTCATAAAGGTGTAAAGAATCTTTAAACCCCTCATCAGGTAATATCACCACAATGTCATCTGCTAAGATTCCAGAATTTACCATTTTTTGTACGGCTTCTAGTAAAAGGGGTATTTGTGCCAAACGCTCTTCTACAGCCAAAACTTCTGCTTTTATTCTTTGCTCATTCTTTAGTGACTTTAAAATACTTTTACTTTGTAAATCAAAAAGCACATAACTCTCTTCGTCTAGTTCTACACCCATCTCTAAAAAACGTTCTTGTACTTTTTTGTTAAACTTAGAAGTATGGATGTGAATTAAAAAAGGTTTATGTACGGCTATTTTTTCTATCAGTTTGAGTTCAAAATAACTCATATACCCTTCTAAATGTAGTTCAAACCCATCATAACTTTCTACAAACCCTTTGTTAAGTCGATAAGAACTTGGTACAAATACACGATCTGTTAAGCCTTTACTTTCAAGTAAATGTTTGTAGTTTAAAAGCAACTGCTCTAACACTTCAATATGTTCACCAAACTCTACATACGCATCACCGTCTACGAGTGCATTAAAACTTACTTCTTCATGGCTAAGCTCTTCAAAAAACTTAAATATGGCATCACTCTTAGTAAAAAACCGAATCAACTCACGATTAATTTTCAAAGCTTCAAAACGCTCAAAGTGTGAAGCTTCTTGTAAAAAAAGTGTCCGTTGTAAAGGATCGACCATAGCCAAATCAGGTAAGATAATAGCACGACGTTCAAACTCATCCACACGCATGAGTGAGGGCAA
>CACVAZ010000157.1 GCA_902727995.1 uncultured Sulfurovum sp. | reverse complement strand
CCTGTATCAAAAATATCTCCAGCAATCACCAGCGTATCGATACCATTCTCTTCAATGATTAAAAGCAACCAAGAAAGAAAAGCTTCATGCTCCTCTTCTCGACTCTTCCCCATAAAATTTTGACCTAAATGCCAATCTGAAGTGTGTAATAATTTCATTCTCTTCCTTTCCCCTAATCTATTTGGAAGTTTACTATAAAAGTAAAAGCTAAATTATAAAAAAGTCTCCCTATAAACCTCTTCATCATACGCGACATGTATTTTACCCTCAGCATACTCAATCACAGGACGCTTAATTAAATAGTTCTCTTTCGCCATCCACTCTATTTTACCTTCATCATCAAGATTCAGTTCTTTAAGTTTTAAGTCACGATACTTTGTTCCACGGGTGTTAAAAAGTACTTTCATGTCTACTTGTTTTAACCACTCGCGAATTTTCTCTTCGCCTACGGATTCTACTTTATAATCCACAAAGTCAAACGCTATGCCATTGTCTTTCATAAACTTTCGTGCTTTACCTACGGTTGAACAGGTTTTAATTCCATATATTGTCATATTATTACCTCTATTTGATTTTTTGGATTATACTCTTTTTATGATCAACATTTATTTATTCAGATAAAATCTATTTCATCAAAAAAGACAAGGAAAACTTATGAAAAAAATAGTATTAACCCTCGGCAAAAAAGAGTAAATTAATGAAAAATATTAAATATGAAGAGATAGACCCCAGCATACACCATACTGATATAGCAGAGCATTTAAAAAATCTTAAAAAAGAAGATGAAAACAAATTTTTTGAACAACTTGAAATCTTAGCTCTTGACAAAAAAGCAGAAACTTTCTTAGAACTTCCAATTACCTTTCAAAAAGAGCTTATTGAACGATACAATGTTGAGCAATTGGCTGAAATTGTAGAAGTTTTAAAGAGTGATGATGCTACAGATGTTTTTCTCCTAATTGAAGCCACCGATAAAAAGAAGTCTGAAAATATTTTCTCTTTCTTAAGTGATAAAAGAGAAGAAGAAATTGAAAATCTTAGAGGCTATGAAGAAAATCAAGCTGGTTCTTTAATGCAGACAGAACTTTTCAAAATAAAACAAAACCGTAGCGTTTCAGATGCCATAGAAGCATTGGAAACATTGAAAAATGAAGGCATTGGGTGCATTCAAAGTTTATTTATTACCGATGAATCTGGTAAATTATTAAAAACCATTGCAATGGATGATTTGATTTTAAAAAAACATGACAGTAAATTCTCAGACTTTCTCCAAAAGCTCCCTCCTCCCCATGTGGTCTCTTCTCATGAGAGCCTTGACTACAGCATAGAACTCATGAAACAATATAACCTTAGTATTTTGCCCGTGATTAATAGCAAAGGACATCTTATTGGAAGAATTACCCATGATGATGTGATGGATAGTTTACAAGATAAAGCAACCCAACAAATTTACAATCTCAATAAACTTCATGCTGATGAAGAGATTCAAGAAAAGTTTTCAACTACAAGTCGCACCAGAGCCATATGGTTAAGCATTAACTTAATTAATGCCATTATTGCGTCTTTGGTTATTGGTCTGTTTGAAGCAACATTAGAAAGCATTGTCGCATTGGCTGTACTCATGCCCATCGTAGCAAACATGGCAGGAACAGCTTCTGTTCAAACCATGACGGTCATTGTACGACAAATGGGACTTGGAGAAATAGACATTAAAGACATACGTTCCATTCTCCTAAAAGAGTTCAGTATGGCCATTTTAAATGGTATATTATTTGGAATCCTAAGTGCTGGTATCACACAACTGTGGTTTGCTAACCCTCTTATCTCAACAGCCATTGGACTCTCGATGTTTGTCAGTTTTGTATTTGCAGGAGTGTTAGGGGCTACGATTCCAATGCTTCTGAAAAAAGTAAACCTAGATCCTGCCGTGGCAAGTTCCGTAGTGGTCATTACCTTAGTAGACATTATTGGTTTCTTTAGTTTTTTATGGTTTGCCGAATTGATTATTTTGTAGTTGAGAAAAAATAAAAAGTGTATAATAAGTGAATAACAGAACACAATAATTAAAAAGAGAGGAAAAGATGAATTTATATGCCCCATGGGAGAAAGCTTTTAAAAAAGTCGCAACTCCCTTTGAACACTTTATCCATGCACAAACAACAACAGGCATTATTTTAATGGTCATGACCATTTTGGCACTTATTCTTGCAAACTCACCCTTAGCAGATGAATATGCAAATTTTTTTCATACTGAACTCACTTTTAATCTAGGTTCTTGGGAACTCTCTCATACCATTCATCATTGGATAAATGATGGTCTTATGGCTATTTTCTTTTTTATTATCGGCTTAGAAATAAAAAGAGAAATATTGATTGGCGAACTTTCAAATATTAAAGTTGCCCTCTTGCCTATTTTAGCTGCTGTTGGGGGAATGCTTTTCCCTGCACTAATCTATCTTTCCATCAACGCTGGTACAGAGGGTACTAATGGTTGGGGAATCCCAATGGCAACAGACATTGCCTTTGCCATTTCTGCTTTGGTACTTTTAGGAAAAAGAATCCCCACAGCTTTAGTAACTTTTTTGGTTGCTCTTGCCATTGTTGATGACCTTGGGGCTGTTTTGGTTATCGCACTTTTTTATACCGAGCAAATACACACTTTCCCACTCATTCTAGCAGGAGGCTCTTTTTTAATTTTAATTGCCTTTAACCGTTTTGGTATTCATATGATTTTACCCTACTTTATCATAGGACTCTTGATGTGGTTTTTCATGATTGAATCAGGAGTACATGCCACCATAGCAGGGGTGATTGCTGCTATGGCAATCCCCTCAAAACCAAAAAAAACTCCTGTTGGTTTTACACAAGAGACTAAAAATCTACTAGATGAATATGATAGCTATCCTGTCTGTACTGATCATATGGTACATGACAGACAAAAGAGAATACTTTTTAATATTAGAAATGGTATTGATGCCATTGGAACACCCTCAGCTAGATTAGAGCATGATTTACATCTTCCTGTTGCCTTAATTGTTATTCCTCTTTTTGCACTTGCAAATGCAGGGATTCTCATAGATTTTACTTCAATGAGTACAACAATCATGGAACCTATCTCAATCGGGATTATTACAGGTCTTATCTTTGGAAAAGTTCTTGGAATTTTTGGAGTGGCATGGTTAGCCATCAAATTTAAAATAGCAAACCTCCCACAAGGCACAAGCATGAGCCAAATTTTTGGCGTAGCATTTCTTGGGGGTATTGGCTTTACCATGTCTATTTTTGTAGCAGATTTAGCATTTATGAACAATGCAGAGCTTATTTTTCAAGCCAAAGTAGGAATTTTAGTAGCCTCTCTTTTGGCAGGGTTCTTTGGATACGCTTGGCTTAGGTTTGTGGCGAAATCAAAATAGTCTAGTAAG
>CACVAZ010000156.1:13825-17396 GCA_902727995.1 uncultured Sulfurovum sp. | reverse complement strand
ACGGTGGTGGTTTTGGAGGGCGTTTTGTAAATATTTGTAAAACACATGATATTTCTCATACTGACTTTAAAGTAAGCCATACCAATTTATCTAATATTGAAGCCTTAGCACCAAAAGAAGCGTACAGCTCACTCATTGTCAACGCCCATGAAACATCTGTTGGACATTTGTACGATTTATCTGCGATGGGAGCTTATGCGAAGAATAATAATATGCTTTACATTGTAGATGCCATCTCTATGTTAGTGACCGATCCCCTTGACATGGAAGAGAGTGGAATTGATGTGGTCATTGCTAGTTCTCAAAAAGGTTTAGCCTTGCCTCCTGGTTTAACGATGGTTATTTTAGCACCCTCTGCGTTAGCAAAAGTACAAGAGGTAAAGTCTTTGTATTTTAACTTTAAAGATTATTTGAGCAATGCCCAACGAGGGCAAACACCGTACACTCCTGCTGTGACCATTATGTTACAACTAGAAGCTAGATTGGCACAGATAGAAAGAGAGGGGGGACTAGAGGCTACGATTGCTAGAGCCAAGAAGATAGCTGAGTATTTTAGAGAAAGTATTAAAACGCTTCCTTTAAAAGCTTACACGCCTTTTATGCCCAATGCCATGACAACCTTAACCCCAACAGATGGTAAGTTGGCAATGGATATTGTAAATGCTTTAGAAGAGGGATATAAAGTAATGGTCTGTCCTAATGGTGGGAATCAACGTAATCTTATTTTTAGGGTTTCGCATATGGGTGACATGACTAAGGAATACACCGATGTACTTATTGATGCTTTACATGATTATTATAAAATAGACAGAGCTTAGATGATAGCCCCCCAAGATTTACGTAAAGCACAGCTTATTATGCTTGATATGTTAGTGGAGTTTGATGCTATTTGTATAAAATATAACTTAAAGTACTGGTTAGACTCTGGAACACTTTTGGGTGCTGTACGACACGAAGGATTTATTCCTTGGGATGATGATATTGATATTTCAATGCCTGTTGAGGATTATAATAAGTTTATCAAGATTGCTAAGTTGGAGCTTTCTAAAAATATATTTTTTCAAACAGATGAGACAGACTCATCGTTTAAATTTGACTATATTAAATTACGTTCAAATAAAGCCTCTATTGTAGAATTCCATGAAAAAGATAAAGAAGTAGCTTACCATCAAGGGGTATTTGTAGATATATTTCCCATGCTAACCCTTCCAAATGCTAAGTTTTATGAAAATTTTTATAAAGATATTTTTAAACTTACTCGTGATACTTCTTCCATTAGCTTGCATACCCCAAATGGGGTAGATCATCCAGAGGCTAGAAAAAAACTTATTGAATCTTTGGAGACATTACATCAGGGGTGGAATGAAGAGCATAATTTAAAAGTTATTTATTCAGGAAAAATGCCAGATGTGGCATCTTGGTTTGATTTAGATGAGGTTTTCCCTCTGTCTAGCATAAGGTTTGAGGGTTTAGCATTTTATGCTCCTAAAAATCCACAGCATTATCTTCGTTCCCTCTATTCTTTTAACTTTATGGAGCTTCCACCTAAAGATAAACGGACGATTCATGCTTCAAAAATAGAGTTCAACTAATCTATGTTATACTAATATGATGACACGAAATATAATAATAGTAATACTACTAATCATCGCAATTCTTATTTTAGCTTACTACTACAAAGCGAGTTCTTTAAAGCTAAGTGATAAAGGCATTGTTGTAAGCGTTAAAGAAAAAAATGTACTCTTTGAAAGTAATAAAATAAAAACGATTCCCATTACTTTTTCAAACGTTAATATTATGCAAAGTAAATTAAGTGATGGAAGCTATTTTGAAGTAGCTACTTGTTCACCTTTGTATGCGTTTAATCAAAATACAAAAGATCTTGTACAGACACTTTTTGAAGCAAAGAAGGTGGATGCACTTTTTTCTATTAGAGGGCTTTCTGCCATGAGAGTAACGTTAAAAAATGCACAAGTAATTAACTTGTTTGTTGATGACAATAACATGAAAGAATTGAAGTTTTTGTATGGAATTCCTTATGAGATCTTTTCACCTGCTGTAAAAACGCTAATGGGAAAAAGTTTTAAAGAGTTTCCTGTAGGTGGACTTTTTGAGTTACCAATGCCCATGAGTAAGTGGAATGTGATTCATAATAATCTTGATGGAATCATTACTTCTCTTGATTATTAAAAAATAAATTATTAAAAAGTAGACAGCTGTCTACTTTTTAAATCATGTATGCGTTTATGATCTTAGAGTTCTACGTTTAATGCTTTGAGTGTTTCATAAGTAATACCACCAGTTGCTAAAGAGTTGTCTCTTTGGTATTTGTCGAGTGCCACTCTTGTGTCTCTTCCTAAAACACCATCAATTTTACCAGGGTTGTAGTTTTTAGTTTTTAATGCATTTTGAATTTTAAGTACAACATTTTGGTTCATGTTTGTTTGACAAAGAATTCTTTCCCAACTTTGATGTGAAGCAGATATTTTTTCTCTTTTATTAACCATTTTATAAACAGCTTCAATAGGTGTTTTTACTTCCTGTGCTTTTGATACTAATTTTTTAATTTTAATTGTTTTATATGTTGGCTCAATGGCAATTTCTTTAGTAGAAGCAGGTATATCAAGGACTGTTTTTGTAATGGTTTGTTTTTTAGCAGGTGAAGCAACAAGACAAATTCTATGTCCCGTATATTTTAAGCCCTTATCCACTGTATCTCCAACTCTAATCCATGAAAATGTTGCTTTGCTATCAAGGACACTTTTTTGAATGCTACTTTTAACTTCTGGAATGGTAATACTCTCTGTTTTAGCAGCTGCCATAAGTTTTTTAACTTTAATTGTTTTTGAAACAGCAGGAATGTCAACTATTTTTGTACTAGCAGGTGTTTTAACAACTTTCTTTTTAATGGTTTTGTATTTGGCTGGGATTTTAACTAGACACATAATCTCACCTGTAGCACCATCTAGTTTTTGTGCAGGATTAACCCCTTTTTTCCATACTGTTTTTTCTTTTTCAACTAAGATTTTTTCTTCGCTAAAACCATAAGTGGCTGGAATGGTAATTGTTTTTTGAGAAGCAGGTTTAACTTCAATGGTTTTTTCTACCATTTCATATTGTGCTGGAATAATTTTAGTTTTGCTTGTCTCTTTTTGTAAGACTACTTCTTCAGAAACGGTTTTAAATGTTGCTGGAGTAAAATATTCTTTGTAACAGGTATTGGGAACGGTATTATCTAAATCAACCCCTTTTAGTTTTGCTGCAACTAAAATTTCTTTACTTATGGGTGCTGCATGTTTTTTTAAACTTACTTTCCAAGATTGTCTGGCTGGTTTAACCTCAATTACTTCAGTTACTTTTTTGTAAGTAGCAGGAATAGGAACTAGTTTTTGACTCGCAGGGGTAACTTCAACTTTTTCATTAACCCACTCATATTTTGCAGGGATAATAGAGATTTTTTGAGAGGCTTCTTGTACTAATACACGTTCTTCAATTGTTTTATATTTTGCTGGTACAACAACTTTTGCATAACATTCTCCAGCTTTGGCATCTGGTGGAGTTAACGATACCT
>CACVAZ010000156.1:0-13725 GCA_902727995.1 uncultured Sulfurovum sp. | reverse complement strand
ATAATAGAGATTTTTTGAGAGGCTTCTTGTACTAATACACGTTCTTCAATTGTTTTATATTTTGCTGGTACAACAACTTTTGCATAACATTCTCCAGCTTTGGCATCTGGTGGAGTTAACGATACCTCGGCATTTATATAAGTAATTGGTAGTAGTAAACTTAACACCAATGATGAATATTTCAGTTTCATAATTGTTCTTCCTTTGTGTCTTAAAATTCAAATATAATTTGATTATATGAGTATATAGGAAGTTTGCTGATTCTTCTATTAAATAATATTCTATGGTGTTCAAAATAACTACAATCCTTTTAGGAGAATAAGATAAAGTTGTTCTATGGTTGCATCATTAAGGTGGATGGTACTTTGTGTGTTAAATAATTTAAAAATCTCTTCTTTATCCAAAGAATGTGCATAAATACATGCTGGATGCGTAGGTAAAAAAGCTCTCATTAGTCCTACTTCTTTGTCTAAAACTTCTTCGCAAACATAGCAAAAACCATTATCATAGAGACGACCCTCATGACTTAATAGTGAGATATAGGCTTCAACAGCTAAACGTTTTGGATTTTGTTTGTCCCATTTTTTAGCTATTTCTAACAGTAGATTAAAGTAAAAATTGTCAATTTCAATGGTATCTTTTAAATGAGCCTCAAAAAGCTTAATGAAGTTTTGCCAAATAAGGAGATGATTGTTAGAAAAAATCCAAGAAAAACTTAGGTGTGATAAAGAACGCATATTGGGCATGAAATTATTTTTTGATTCGCTCACCTCAAAGTCAATGAGGTTACCAATTTGTAAAATAGAATGTCTAGCTCCAAAGAAACGCCAATAGTTACTTAGGGTATTATTATCTAAAACAGTAACAATAATATCTTCATTTTTTGCTTTTTTAATATTGAGTACAAATCCACGCATGATCAATTCACCTAGTTTTAGTAAGTTTTGGGCTATATTGACCCAGTTTAAGTTTTATTAATAATAGATATAAGTTATGGGGTAGATCTCTATCTAAATTTAATAATTTTTTTGATAAAATCGACTCAATTTTTTGGGAGAATTTTATTCTAAAACCCTACTCAGATATTATTAAAAGGTAGCTTATGCAAGATCTCTTTACGTCGTTTAAAGATAACTGTGGTTTCGGACTGTTAGCATCAATTGACAACAAGCCGACACATAAAAACTTAGAAGATGCAGTGACATCACTCTCTAGAATGATGCACAGAGGAGCAGTCGCTGCCGATGGTAAGACAGGCGATGGCTCAGGACTTCTTCTTTCTATTCCAAAATCATTTTTTGCTAAAGAAGCAGCACTAAAGGGCATTGAACTTCCTGAAACTTATGCTGTTGCAATGGTTTTTTCAAATAATGAAGCAGACTTTGACATCATCAATACTGTTTGTAAAAACAATGATTTAAACGTACTTTATACACGTACGGTACCTGTGGATAAAGCAGCATTAGGGGAACAAGCATTGGCATCCTTACCAATGATAAAGCAAGTGTTTGTTACGCCTAAGTCAGCCGTGGCAACACAACGATTTGAAGCTTTAGTTTACTTGTCTCGTAAAGAGATTGAAGCTGAACTTTCAGTAGATAAAACATTTTACATTCCTTCTTTTTCAACCTCAGTGGTGTCGTACAAAGGGCTTGTCATGCCTATACACATTAAAGAGTTTTATACAGACTTAGCGAATGAAGATTTCGAGATTGCTTTTTGTCTTTTTCACCAAAGATTCTCAACCAACACTTTACCCCAATGGAAATTGGCACAACCCTTTAGAATGATTGCCCATAATGGTGAAATTAACTCAGTAACAGCGAACCGATTTAATGTGGCTGCTAAAATGGCATCGGCAAAATCAGACATTTTTACAGATGAAGAGATGAAGAGACTTAAAGCTGTTATTCAGCAGGACATGTCTGATTCGGCTTCTTTGGATAATTTCATGGAGTTTTTACGCGTTAATGGTGTTGACTTCTTTAAAGCAGCACGTTCTTTAGTCCCTGCACCTTGGCACAATGCCCCTCATATGGACTCTGATTTAAGAGCATTTTATGAGTATGCAAGTACCTGTTTTGAGCCATGGGATGGACCAGCAGCTGTTTCTATGACAGATGGACGTTACATTGGCTGTGTCTTAGACCGAAATGGACTTCGACCTGCTAAATATATTATTACCAAAGATAATCGACTTTTAATTACTTCAGAGTATGGTGTTTTGAGTGTTCCTGAAGAAGATATTGTGGAGCGTGGTAGACTACAGTCTGGTGAAATGATGGGGGTTGACCTTAAACATGCCAAAGTATTAAAATCAACGGATATTGATGCTTATTTAAAAGCGTCAAACCCTTATGATAAATGGCTTGGTAAGAACATGGCCTATCTTCAAGCTCATAAACCTAATCCTGAAACATTAGATATAAATGTTCGATGTACTATGGGTACCATGGAAGAAAAACAACGTTACTTTAACTATACTTTAGAAGTGATTCGGGAAATTATTAAGCCTATGTTGGCTGAAGGTAAAGAGACCACAGGTTCAATGGGAGATGACACCCCATTGGCAGCTTTTTCTAATGAACAAAGAAACTTTACAGACTTTTTTAAACAAAAGTTTGCACAGGTAACCAACCCACCAATTGATCCAATTCGTGAAAAAACGGTCATGAGTTTAAATACTGGTTTTGGTGCAACCCAAAATATTTTAGCTGATTCTCCAAATCATGCGAAGAGACTTAAAACAGTTCTTCCTGTTATGTCAGCTGCCAAGTTCTCTTTGCTTCAAGAGTTTGGTAATGAAAATCATGAAAAGTATGACCCTTCTTATAAAGTTGGTCAGTATGATACAACGTATACGACTGATTTAAAAGCAAGTTTAAATAGTTTGATTGAAAAAATCATTGTGGATGTTCGTGATAATGGAGTAAGAATCATTATTTTAGATGACAGAGCCTTAAGTAAAGACAAAAAAGTAATTCCAATGCTTATGGTGGTAGGTCGTTTAAGTCAAGAACTTTTAGCCAATGAAGTTAGACATTTAGCCAGTATTGTTGCTACCACAGGTGAGGTTTTTGATCCTCATTCTGCTGCTTGTATGTTGGCCTATGGTGCTGCTGCAATTTTTCCTTATTTACTTTACCATACGGTTAGAGAACTCGAAGGTGAAAGTGATGAACTAGTACATACACTAAGACGTTTTAGAAGAGCAATGGGTGCTGGTCTTATGAAGATAATGTCTAAGATGGGGATTGCGACCCTTTCTTCTTATCGTAACTCAAGGCTTTTTGATTCTATTGGCTTAAGTAAAGAGATTGTTGCAGATTGTTTTGCTGGAACAAAAGGATTGCTTCATGGTTTAGAGTATGCAGATTTAGATGCACGTATTAACGCCACTCATAGTCGTGCTTTTACCACAGACTTTGAGGGTCAAAAAAATAGCCTTTACAAAGGTGGGTATTATAAATATAGAAAAGGTGAAGAGTTTCATGACTTTTCTCGTCCTACTATTACTGCCATTCAAAAAGCAGCACTTACGGCTGAAAAGTCAGACTATGAAGAGGTGAAAAGTTTAGTTAATAAAAGAGATAAGAAATTTATTAGAGATTTTTATGAGCTAAATTCAGATAAAGAATCAATTTCTATTGATGAGGTTGAACCTTTATCGGAGATCTTTAAGCGTTTCTCAACAGCTGCCATGTCTATGGGGTCAATCTCAGAAGAAGCACACACTACTTTAGCTGTAGCGATGAACCGTATTGGGGGTAAGTCAAACTCAGGTGAGGGTGGAGAAGATCCTAAGCGTTATGGAACAGAGAAAAACTCCTCTATTAAGCAGATTGCTTCTGGACGGTTTGGGGTAACTCCTGAGTATTTACGTTCAGCTACGGAATTGCAAATTAAAGTAGCACAAGGAGCAAAACCTGGTGAGGGTGGACAACTTCCAGGAAGCAAAGTCTCTCCTCTTATTGCAGAACTTAGATTTACGAAACCTGGAGTAACCCTTATTTCTCCTCCTCCTCATCATGATATTTATTCTATTGAGGATTTAGCACAGTTGATTTTTGACTTAAAACAAGCCAATCCTAAAGCAAGAATTGCTGTTAAATTGGTTTCAACAGCAGGGGTAGGAACGGTTGCTGCTGGTGTGGCTAAAGCTTATGCTGACAAAATTATTATCTCAGGTGCAGATGGTGGAACAGGGGCAGCCCCTATTGGGTCTATCAGGTTTGCAGGTAACCCTTGGGAGCTGGGATTGATTGAAGCACATAACGCATTAAAAGCTAATAATTTAAGAGGACAAGTGACGTTAGAGACTGATGGTGGTTTAAAAACAGGTCTTGATGTTGTTAAAGCAGCTATTTTAGGGGCAGAAGAGTATGCCTTTGGTACGGGTGCATTGGTACTTGTTGGTTGTATTATGCTTCGTGTTTGTCACTTAAACATTTGTGGTGTGGGTGTGGCAACACAAGATGAGAAGTTAAGAGAAAAGTTTTCTGGAAATGTAGATAAAGTAGTCAACTACTTTACGCTGATAGCTGAAGAGGTAAGAGAAATCTTAGCTGAACTGGGTTACCAATCTTTAGAAGAAATTGTAGGTCAAAACCATTTACTAAAAGTAATTGATGATGAGTTTGCAAAGAAATTTAACTTTGAAGAGATGCTTTATAAACTCGATGGTGTAAATACTTGTCAAGTAGCCTCAAACGAACCATATGATCAAAATGAGTATGAGCAAGAACTGATTGAAGCGTTAATGGGAACGATTAAAGATCCATCAACACCTATTGTATTGAATAAAGAGATTTCTAACTTGAACCGAAGTTTTGCGACAAGAATTTCTGGTGAGATTGCTGCGATTCATGGTAATGCTGGGCTTCCTGAGAATAGTATTACGCTTAACATGAAAGGTACTGCTGGACAATCACTGGGTGCTTTTATGTCTAAGGGAATTAACATTAACCTTGAGGGTGCAGGAAATGACTATATTGGTAAAGGTATGAATGGTGGTAAGATTGTTATTACTTCGGTGAATGCTGGTCAAGAGTTTGCACTTGGAGGTAATACCTGTTTGTACGGTGCTACGGGTGGTAAGCTTTATGTTCATGGTAAAGTAGGAGAGCGTTTTGCTGTTCGAAACTCTGGGACAATTGCTGTTGTAGAGGGAACAGGTGATCATCCTTGTGAGTACATGACAGGGGGTACGATTGCTATTCTTGGTAAAACAGGGGTAAACTTTGGAGCTGGTATGACAGGTGGTAAAACATTTGTTTATGATCAAGAGGGTGCTTTTTATGAAAAAGTAAATCCTGAATTGGTTGAAGCACTTCGAATTGATACTGATGAATGGGAAGATGAAGCTTTTGTTCTAAGAGCATTACTTGAAGATTATGTTGAAAAAACAGAGAGTAAAATTGCAAGACATATTTTAGAAAATTGGAGACACGAAATTCGTAAATTTTGGATTGTGGTTCCAAGAGGGGCTAAACCTACCATTGTTGCTGGTAAAAAAGGCGAATAAAATTCGTAAGTAGCTAAAATTTTGTGGCTAAGTTTTAAAACTTAGTCACCTTTTATGATAAAAATAAAATTATTTATTTTTTTAAAAAAATTTAAGCTCTAAAAGCTTAATCTCTAAAAACCTGTTTCATATACTCAAACTTCATTTTTCTTGATTTTACAATTGACTTTATGGTTGATTCCAATACCTTTTGAAAACGATGTTTAATTTTAGATTTACTTAGCTCCTTGTCCTCTAAATAGATTGTGAAACTGTAATATTTACCTGATTTCTTGAATGCACCAACTAGCCAATGTACACCATTTTTATGACTCTCTTGGGCAAAAACAAATTTAACGTTAATATAATTTTTTAGCCATTGTAGAGAACCATAGTTCTTATAGATAGGTGTTTTAAAGATTGTTTGTAAGGTTATTCTTTTCTCTTTAGTAAAAAAGTTTTGAAAGGTAGGTGAAACTTGTTCAGGAGATTCGAAAGAGTAAAACTTTACTTCTTCTTCAATTATACTTTCTTTAATGTCATGATATTCAAATGACTTTATGAGCTTTAAGCCCTGAGAAATACGATTTGGATTGTAGAGGAGTTGGGTGATTTTATGTAAAGATGTCTGTAGCTCTAAAGGTGTCATTTCTAATTTTCCTGTACCTAAGTCAACTATTGGTTCATTGTTTTCTAAAGAGGTTAAGGCTAGGTTTTGATAAAGGGCTTCAATTTTCTTTTTATAAATAGGCTCATAGTAGATATTATTTCCTCGTTTATCTTTTTCTTTATATTTTATAAAAGCATCATAATTAGGAAGCATTTTATTTGAGGCAAAAAGTCTTCGGGTATCCATCCATGCTTTAGGAACACATTTTTCTTCACCTACTTCTGAAGAAAGCTCATCTTTTGAGTTTTTATTACAGTATTGAGTATAATATTTATCACCTCGATCAACAAAAAGTAAAGTAGAAAATATTTTACTAATATTACCAATTTCTGGAGGATGTAGGTACTCTGTATTTTGTTGATAGAGACGAACAAGGTTACCTTCTTCATTGACCACTGAAACCCAGAAAGTACTCAAGTTTAAAGATTCTATTTGGGCTTTAAAATAATGGTTAAAATAAAAATTCTCATTAAGGTCAAAGTTTAAGGTGAGTTTTGTAAGTAATTTACTTTTTGGAGAGATACTGTACTCTTGGAACAACTTATCTAGGTCTTCGTTGAGTGCACCTTTTAAACTCTGTAACAAGGCATCACTTCTTGTGGGTAAAGAGCTAAATTGTTCTTGGTTTTTAGAGGTAATTTTCCCCACAACCTCCATGAGTGAATCAGGAAAAGAAGGAAGTTTAGGAAAAGTCATCTTTTTTATGTCGGAGACTATTTTATAGTGATTTTCAATAATTTCTGAGTTATTAACTAAGGTTATGGCATCATTTTTAATACTTTCCCATGCTTGTTTTTGCTTTTTTAATGAAAGATTCATGTGATAAGGTTTTTCATAGAGTGCTAGTAAAATGGCTTCTTCTGCTGAGGATAATTCATCCATTGATTTTCCAAAGAAAATTTCTACACAATCTTTAAGTCCATACCCTTTACCATTAACAAGAAAAAAATCTCTTTGGGTTAATAACCATGCTTTAAAGTTTAGACCATTATTGGCTTTGAGTTGATGAAAAAAAGTTTTTGCAAGTTTTAAACGTTTGATGTTATTTGTATGTTCTTCAAAAGGATGTTTTTTTATAAAGGCATTAATGAGTTGTTGGGTTAAAGTCAGGTTTGGTTTGATGTCCAAGTCTTGTTCGGTAATCATGCGAAGTATTAGCTTTTTACTTTCGGTTAAAGGAGAAGATACATCAATACCATTGTAGTATCCTCCCTCGAAAAGTGCCTCATAAAATAAAGTAGCATTGCTATCAAAGTTTAAAGACGGATCATATTTTTCCTGTAAGAGTGACCAAAATAGGGAAGGTACTTTATCTATAAACAAAGAAGGATTCGTCACCAAACTTTGAGGTTGTGCCATGGTTCCTGCAAATCTATCTTTAGGATCACGAATCTCAATCGCTGTATCATAATAAAATTTAGGAAAAATTTTCTCTTGAAATAATTCACGTTTAGGTGATCCATTGATAAAAGATAAATAGAGGGCAAAGAGTAGGAACATAATGATTAAAGGAATGAAAATAATTTTCTTAGAAATCATACTTTTCATAAATTTTAAAAATCTAAGGACATCAGAGATAAAAAGAATAGTATAGACTAAGAGTAAATGAAAAAGCATCGAAAAAAATTCTTTGATACTCTGAAGATCCTGTTTTCTAAAAGATAAATTCCATTTTATCTCTTTTAACATGGCTGTGAATTTAAGTTTAATACTCCAAATAGTTTCAAGCATTTTTTAACTCATCTATTTCAATTAAAAGGGTATTATATTTATCTTTATTTAACTTATATACTTTGAATGTTAAGGCATCAAAGTTTCTAAGTTTACTTTGATGTAGAAATAATAATTCACTATATTCTATGTTGTTGCCTACTAAGGTGAGCATGTTGTCAAGTTTAAAACGGGTTAAAATTTCCTCTAATTTATCATTTTTACGTTGATTAGGGATAATAAGATGATAGGAAAAATGGCTTTCAAAAACAAACATTTTGAGTACCCGTCTGACGTCATGACGTAAATATTGTTTAATGCTGTCTTCTGTAAAAAATCTAGCACGATAGGGGTCTTTTGCCAAAATAGTAAAGAAAAAGATAAAAAAGTCTACTAAAAATCCTAGTCCAATGGCTTTAATGTCACTTTGAGTTACATCTGTAGGACTTGAAACTTTATCTATGGCTACGACATGAGTATTGGTAAATGGAATTATGGCTAACAAGACATTGATGGTACGTTCTATAAGTTGTTGTTGATTATTAGCATCAAAGAAAGTTACATTTTTAAGAGGAGTTAGGGAGTTTAAATTTTCACTTATGGTATTGATTTTTAAACTAATTTGACTGTCAGGACAGCTAATATTTCTGCCTAAAGACTCCATACTCATTCTTTGAGTACCATTATGTTTGGCTAAAATTTTGGGAAGTAGGGTAATTTCTCCCCCTCTAAAAATCCTATTAATATGGGCAATTTTACTGTTAACTTCTTCTTCTAACTTCTCAATATCATCTCTTTTAGGATCAAAGTCAATAAGCATTTTTTTAATAATGCTTGTCTCTGTAAGAATCTTCATTTTTAACTCATCAAAAGAGCTTAAGTGACTTTGAAAAAGTTTACTCTCTGCTTCTCGTAAGGCACTTCTAGGACCTGGGGTGGGAATTTTAGTTTCATCACAAGTTCCTCCATAGGTACGTTCTTCAATGGATTGACTCATTGAGTAATCACTTAATTTTTTCAAAGAAATATAGACCGAGTTAAAGCTACTTTGTGCATCTTCGAGTCCATGTTTAACCTCTTCTAACTGAAGGGTTACATTACGCTGGGCAAATTCAGAAGCTGAAAAGATTTTGTAATAAAAATTAAAACTAAAAAGTACACTAATAAAAAGGGATAAAAGATAGGTAATTAAAAGTAGCGATGCTCGTAAAAAATAACGGGAAAAAAACTCTTTTAAATATAACTGAGAAATTGAATAGACCAATGCCAACTGTATGACCCCAACGACAGCAAAAAATAATATTTTAGTGAACCATGCTCCATCTGAAACCAAGGATATAAATCCATAATAGGATGTAGTAAAAGAGATAAAGGATAGAATTAAAACTACTTGATAGGTAATATGTTGTCTAAAAAAATGTAAGACTTTATTGACAGCATGGTTAAGTAATTTATAAAATGAAAGGTTGTCTGATTTCTCTACGGTTGTTTTATGCATTTAATAACTTAAAGTGTTTTTTTTAATGTTTGAATCATAGTCTTTTAAAGGTTTACTTTTACTTATTAAGATTCTTTATTATGCTAGAAAATCTTAATAAATTATTCTTTAAACAAATCATAGGTCTAGACCTATCATTTCTTATGCTAAAATACTTTATTAAAATAGATATAGGAAAAAATAAACATGAATTCAACTGCTGATTTACTTAACATACTCTCTAACATACTTTTTGTACTAGCTCTTGGTTATTACTTTATGACCAACATGCAGTGGTACTCCTATAAATTAACTCGGGTACTTTTTCACCATACTAAAACATGGTGGCATTTGGTTTACTTTTTAATTCCTGTGTTTCTTTATTTTATTGTGAATCGTGAATCGGACTATAGCATTGTGGTGGCTATTGTTTATATAGCCATGATATATATGTGGAGAAAAGAGCAAGACAAACCTTTGGTTTTTACAGGTCGAGTTAAACGATTTTTTGTGGCATTGATATTTTTTACACTCTTTTTTGTGATGATGAAGTTCATTATAAAATTTGATGTTTTGGTCGTGTTTATCCCTTTGTTTTTAGCCTATATGGTTTCAGCGATGATGGAAAAAATGCTTTTCTTAGGTTTTCAAAAAAAAGCAGAGAAAAAGTTAGCATCACTATCAAATATGATTGTGGTCGGAATAACAGCTTCGTATGGTAAGACCAGTATTAAGAATTACATTGTTCATTTAGTCTCTAAAAATTATAAGGTTTATGCAACACCTCGTTCGGTCAATACTTTTGGTGGGGTTTTAAAAGATATCAATGATGACTTACCATCTGACACAGAAGTTTATGTGGTTGAAATGGGAGCTAGAGGAAAGGGAGATATTAGAGAGATTACTGAGTTTGTGAATCCTCATTTGGCTGTGGTAGGAAAGATTGGACCAGCACACATTGAATACTTTGGAAACCTCGAAAATATTCGAAATACCAAAATGGAACTTTTGTCTTCGGAACGTTTAAAAGAAGCATGGGTTCATGACTCAGCTAAATTACAACCCATTAAACATGTACACTCTTTTGGTAAAGAAATTCATGACATAAGAGCTACTCTTGATGGTTTGGACTTTAAAATGGATGATGTAGAGTATCATGCCAATATTTTAGGTTCATTTAATGCCATGAATTTAGCAGCTGCCATTAAAGTAGCTAAAGCTTTGGAGGTGGATGATGAGATGATTAAGAAACAGCTCAATACTCTAGAACCAACAGCACATAGATTACAACGAATGGATGCTGGTGGTAAAGTTATTATTGATGACTCTTTTAATGGTAATATAGATGGTATGATGGAAGGGTTTAACTTAGCTTCAACTTATGAGGGTAGAAAAGTAGTGATTACCCCAGGCTTAGTTGAAGTGGATGATGCGTTTAATGTTCAAGTAGCTGAACGCGCTAATGAGGTTTTTGATTTAGTGGTTGTAACGGGTGATTTAAACTATGCGATTTTTAAAAAACAGGTAGATGCTGATAAACTTGTAAAGCTAGAAAGTAAAGATAAAATGCAAGAGATATTAATAGAGCATACTAAGGCTGGTGATTTAATTTTATTTGCCAATGATGCACCAAGCTTTATATAATGAAGTTCGTAAGTTTTAATAATTTACAGAGGACAAATATGATAATATCGTTCTAATTAATAAAAAAGGGAAAATATGGAATTATTTGACAGCCTATTTGCATATCTTGGAAAAAGTTCTGCCATTACTATTTTTGTATTGGGACTGCTTTCTATTTATCTATTTATCGTACTTTGGATTTTTATTTACAGATACTTTTCTTTAAAAAATAAAATTTGGCGAGAAGAATTTTCGCTTAAAAAACTTTATATGGGGCGTTCAAAAACAGTAGAAAAAACTTCTTTACTTTATCCATTTCTAGCCAAAGTGCTTATTCCAAATGAAGCCATTTTCTCTGTGGCGAAGAACTCTGCGATTAAGACGGCTACAGGTGGATTAACGGCGTTGTCCATCATTGCTTCTACTTCACCATTTATTGGTCTTTTTGGTACAGTTGTTGCCATTTTAGAAACATTTTCAAAGCTTGGAACGCAAAGTGGAACATCCATTGCCATTGTAGCACCTGCTATTTCAGAGGCGTTGGTAGCAACAGCTGCTGGTATTGCCGTGGCAACATTTGCTTATACTTTTCATTTGATTTTAAAAAGAAAAGCTTATGAATTATCTGTCTTACTTGAGAGTCAATCAGACTTAATTCTTTCTCAAAAGGCGTAATCATGTATGAATGGGATGAAGCACCTGATTTAAACATTACCCCTTTAATTGATGTAATGTTGGTACTCATGGCTATTTTTATGATTACCATTCCTGTTATGCATTATGAAGAGAAAATTAATCTTCCTGATGGTTCTCAAAATGCTGCTGTCTCAGATGCTAAAGCATTAACGGTTAGAATTACTAAAGATTTAACCGTACACTATAAAGATGACAAGTTTAGCTTAGAGTCATTTCCTGATGCTTTTAGACTAAAAACAAGTGATATCAAAAAAGATCAAGTTGTATTTATAAATGCTGACAAAGAGATTGCTTATGAGCATGTTATGTATTTGTTAAAAGTAGTTAAGCAGAGTGAGTTTAAAAAGGTTTCTTTGTTGACGCAGTAGGTATTATCTAGGAAATAATAAGTAACAATTTAAAATTAAATATTAATCTTAAGTATTTATTTTAGTCATTAAAGTTGTTTAAATTTCAGCAAAAAAGTATTGATATGGGGGGGGGTAAAGAAGCTATAATCTTTTTGTAGGTTATTAATCTATAAAATTAACTTTATTCTATATTTTAAATAATATATGAGATTAGTAAGAGCTTCAAATCCTGTCCCGTTAAAAACTTGATTGTGAAAACCCTTATCACTATTTTATCACTATTATCATAAAAAATATTATTTATATTGTTAAAATTAAAACAATAAGGGGATTTTAATGTATACAAAAAGTATATGGGTGCCAATAGTAATTGGTTTGAGTGTTATAAGTGGTTGTAACAGTAGTGGAAATGGAAAAGCAGAGTCAACAACAGTAAGTGAGGCAAAACCTTTAGTCGAGCAAAAAAATGTTTATGCCAGTACAAGTATTGCTAATGGCAATATTTTATTTGGTGGAGAAAATGGGTTAAGTATTGTCAATACTTTAGATTCAGAAAGTTCTCAAAAAATGGCAAATTCTTTTAGTTTACCAACCTTTGAATCATCAAATGAGGTTTTCAGAAAAACAGATGGTGTAGTTTACTCTAAATCAGATGAAGGTAACAATACTGAGGCTGAGAAATCAAGAATTTATTCAATGCTTAATGTTGACGATGGTATTTTAGTTGGTGGGAGTTTTGCTTCTGTTAATGGCGTAGAGAAACATAACTTAGTTAAGTTGAATCTTGATGGAACAGTTAATACTGAGTTTAAAAGTGATGTTGGGGGTACAGTTAATAAAATTCTAAAACTAGAAGACTCCTTACTAATCGCTGGGACTATTGGTTCTTATAATAATAAGGAAGCTTATGCTCTAGTTGAAATTAATGCTAATGGAAAAAGAAATGAACAATTTTTACCATTTCAAGACTATATGTTTGCAAAAATTAATGACATGATTCAACTGAGTGATGAAAATATTATGTTAGCTGGAACATTTATTAAAGATGCTTTAGAAGAAGACCAAAATAAATCTCAAGAAGAATTAATCGAACTTTTAAAAACAATAATTATTATTAATAAAGAAGGTTTTGTTAATGAAGAATTGACAGCCAAGTTTAGTGATTTAAAGAATGAAGTTTTTGCTTTAGCAATTGATAAAGGTAAAGTTTATGTAGCTGGAGACTTTCACTTAACAAAAAATAATAAAGTGTATAACCATCTTGTGTCTTATGACTTAAATGGTGGCTTTGATGAAAATTTTCAAATAGAAAAGCTTTTAGGGATGATATTTGATGTAGCTATATATGATAATAAAGTTTTATTTGCAGGAGATTTTTTAATAGATGCAGATGATGATACACGGTCATTTTATCTAGTTGATAAAGCAGGGAAGACAATTAAAATTGAAAATATGAATATTGATGCTGATATATATAACATTGATATTTATAATGGAGATATTATTATGTCAGGTGAAGGTGAATTTAAAGTTTCAGATAAAAAGTTTAAAAATGGTCTAGTTTTAAAACTAGATAATATATAAAAATAAAGGATAATTAGATGAAAATAAAAATTATAATAGGGTTGATAGCAATTTTTTTATTCACATTAATTGCAGAGGCAAGAAATGTAAATAAGTTTTCTTATACAACAAA
>CACVAZ010000155.1 GCA_902727995.1 uncultured Sulfurovum sp. | reverse complement strand
AAAATATCAACACCGTGCATGGTCTCATCAGGGAATGACATACCAACATCAATAACAAAGGCACATTCATCATCTTCCATAACAGCCATGTTTCCACCAATCTCACCAAGACCACCTAGTGGGGTAAATCTAACTTTATTATTATTGTCCATGTTGATTTGTTTCCATGGATTCATTCGTGCATCATTCATTGCCACATTTTCAGCAAGTGAAGTTTTCATTGCTTCACTCATTGGTCCTGGCACAAACTTTTTAGGTCGTCTTCCACCACCTCCACTATTACGATTTGGTTTTTTCCCTGTATTATTGTTAGTTCGTGGTTTATTTGTATTTGGGTTGGTATTTTTGGAATGATTATTATGTGGTGGCTTTTTATGTTGAGGTTGTTTTACTTTTGCTTTATGCTGATTTATGTTGCCATTCACTTCTTTTGGAATGACATTTCCATTTACTTCTTTTTCTTTTGGAACAATATTACCATCTACAGGTTGTTTGGGGGTATTAGTTTTTGCTCTTCTATGAGGATTACCTGCTCTTTTTGGTCGATCAGGTCTATCTCTTCTTGGTTTAGATTCATTACTATTTTGAGGACTGCTGTTCGTTACGTTCTCTTGATTTTGACTTTTTTCTGCTGCTTGTTTGATTGGTTGTTTGATTGGTTGTTTGATTGGTTGTTTGTTTTCTTCCATCTATATTATCCTTGTTTAATTCATTATATAAGTGGTGATAGATAGATGTCTCAGCTTCGTGAGGTCGAATGGTTAGATTCATTTCTAACCTTTTGAGTAGTGTCTCAATTTTATCTTTGTCGTAATGAGCAGTCAAATTTTTTGAAAGTTTTTTACGAGGTTGTTTAAATGCAACCTTTAAAAAATTTTCAAACCCTTGGTTGTTTTCAGAACGATTTTTTACAATTAAAAGAATAGAAGAGGTCACTTTTGGTGGAGGCACAAAATTTTCTGCACCCACATCAAAAAGAAGCTCCCCAAAACCTACTGTTTGTGTTAAAACAGAAAGTCCTGAAAAAGCTTTTTCCCCTGATTGTGCTGAAAACTTTTCAGCGACTTCTTTTTGAACCATAACCAATATAGACTGGCAATGTTCATCTTTTAATGCTTTTAAAATAATATTGGTGGCTATATAATAAGGAAGGTTTGCTACCAAATGATAGTTTTCATCTAGTAGTAAGTTATCTTCCCAACTTTTTAGCACATCTCCACATTGTATATTTAGCGTCCCTGTGTGGATAGCGTCGCTAAATACTGTTTGTAGATGTTCACATAATCTTTTATCAACCTCAAATGCTGTGACATTTCGAGCTACAATTAGCTCTTTGGTTAAATCACCTAAACCAGGCCCAATTTCTGCAACTTTCAAGTTGTCATTGGGAATCGATTGGATGATCCGTTTTATAATGGCATCATTTTTTAAAAAATTCTGACCATATCGTTTGTTCGCAAATTCTGATAAATTTTCAATTTTGTTCATTTTACACCATTCTTACTTAATATATAGTTATCTATTTTAACAATTTGGCTATAATTTTAGCATAATTTTTGTGGCTAAAGGTCACATGGCTAAGGAAAAAAATGGAATATTTCGCAAAACGAATTATCCCTTGTTTAGATGTTGACAATGGACGCGTAGTAAAAGGTGTTAACTTTGTAGGGTTAAGAGATGCTGGTGATCCTGTAGAAGTGGCAAAGCGTTATAACATAGAAGGTGCTGATGAGATTACGTTCTTAGATATTGGGGCAACCCATGAAGGCAGAGCTACCATTGTGGATGTGGTAAGAGAAGTGGCAAAAGAAGTTTTTATACCTTTAACCGTGGGTGGAGGAATTAGAGAATTAAATGATATTTATAAACTCCTCAACGTGGGTTGTGATAAAGTGAGCATTAACTCAGCAGCCATTAAACGACCAGAGTTTATTAACGAAGGTGCAAAGCGTTTTGGTTCTCAGTGTATAGTGGTTGCTATTGATGCGAAAAAAGTAGCTGACAACAAATGGAATATCTTTACCCATGGTGGAAGAAATGACACAGGCATAGATGCCATAGAGTGGGCAAAAGAATCTTATGAAAGAGGGGCTGGTGAACTGCTTATTACCTCAATGGATTCAGATGGAACCAAAGCAGGGTTTGCGAATGATTTAAATGCTCGTATTGCTGAGGTGGTGAATATCCCGATTATTGCTTCAGGTGGTGCAGGAACTTTGCTTCATATGAAAGAAGCATTTACCAAAGGAAATGCAGACGCAGCTTTGGCAGCTTCTATTTTTCACTTTAGAGAAATAGACATTATGGATTTAAAACATTACTTACGTGATGAGAAAATCCCTGTAAGAATTTAAAGGATTAACGATGTTTATATGTGCAGGGCAAAGTGAAACATTTGATTTCGCAAAACCAATGGGAATAGGGATGGTCGAAATGAGCATTAACTTAACAAAGTTATGTGTTTCTAACCCTCCTCCTTTTATATTTTTTGTGGGAACAGCTGGTTCTTATGGGAAGCATAATATTTTTGATATTGTCGAATCTAAAACAGCTTCGAACATTGAAAATGGTTTTTTTAATGCAAAAGCGTATACCCCATTGGATAATGTGGTTTCAACAGCAGAGGATGTTTCACGTGAAACAATCATTAATTCATCCAATTATATTACAACTGATGAGACATTGGCAAAACATTATCTAGCCAATAATATTCAACTTGAAAACATGGAGTTCTTTGCTGTGCTTAAAGTGGCTAAGGCGTTTAACATCCCTGTGGCTGGTGCATTTATTGTGACAAACTATTGTAATGCTAAAGCACATCAAACCTTTCTTGACAATCATAAAGAAGCGATGTTACGTTTAACCAAGTACATTAATAGTCCTGTTCAAAACAAAGAAAAGAGAGAAGCATAATATGGCAAGAGTCAATGAAGAAAAACCTTGTATTCAAGACTATACAAGAGAAGAGTTGTCCGGACTGATTAAACCTGCTTTTAGAGCCAAACAAGTTTACTCTTGGTTGTATCATAAATATGTAAATTCTTTTGAAGAGATGAAGAACTTGCCAAAAGCCTTACAAGAAGAGTTGGCAAGTCAATACCGAATAGAACCCTTAACCCTTGCGAAAAAAGAGAAAAGTAAAGACGGTAGTATTAAGTACCTTTTTCAACTTGAAGATGGTAATACGGTTGAAACAGTTTTACTGCTTATGAAGAAAAAACTTTTTAATGAAGATGGTTCTGTCAAACAACAAGAGAAGTACACGGTGTGCATCTCTTGTCAAGTTGGTTGTAAAGTTGGTTGTGCTTTTTGTTTAACAGCAAAGTCTGGTTTCATTGCCAACTTAACAGCTGGGGAAATTGTCGAACAGATTCGTTACATTAAAAAAGACAATGACATTGACGCTAACAGAAGACTCAATATTGTCTACATGGGTATGGGTGAACCTCTTGACAATCTAGCTCCAGTGGCACAATCCTCAAGAGTATTTGCTGACCAAGACGGTATGGCAATTGCCCCACATAGACAAACCATTTCAACTTCAGGTTTGAGTA
>CACVAZ010000154.1:1583-3559 GCA_902727995.1 uncultured Sulfurovum sp. | reverse complement strand
CAGTAATGAATTATGAAAATCCAGAACTGGGTCTTTCTGCACTCAATGTTAAAAACTACGATTTACTTATTTTAGATCTTTCACTCCCCAATATGGATGGCTTAGAAGTCTGTCGAGAAGTTCGTAAGGTATCAGATATCCCCATTATTATCTCTTCAGCTCGTTCGGACATTAGCGATAAAACAGCTTGTTTCTCAATGGGGGCTGATGATTATCTACCCAAACCCTATGAATCTCAAGAGCTTTTACTACGTATTCATTCGGTACTTAAGCGTTATAATAAAATACCTATGAAAGAAGAAATCCAAGGAGTTTTTACGCTCAATGAAGAGGGTCATGAGATTAAAAAAAATGATGTTTCTATCTATTTTACCAATGCAGAGTTTGAGATTATGAGTTATTTTATTAAAAAACAAGGTTTGTTGATTAATCGTGAAGAGATTTTAAATAATGTGGCATCTATTAATTATGAGAGTTCCTTAAAAAGTATTGACGTGATGATTGGTAGGTTACGACGCAAGGTTGAAGAAAATCCTAAAGAGCCAAAACATATCATCTCTATACGTGGATTGGGGTATAAACTTATTAATGAATAGACACTCCATACTCTTTCAAATCTCACTTTTTTTTGTTGTTTTATTGCTCATTATTAACACCCTTTTTTATTGGCAATACCAATTAGAGTCTCAACAAAATCTTGAAGCCTTAAAGCAAAAGTTTCATAAAAGCTTAGATCTATTGGGTAGAGGACATCGAGATGATCTCCCTCGAGAAGTAGTTCATGAAGAAGTTCAGAGTCGTTTTGACATGGCAGTTTTAGAGCGACATAAAAACTATGACATGAGCAATGAAAAACTTTTAAGTGCTGATAAACATTTGAAAATTTATAGCAAAGAAGGATTCATTTATTTTTTTCATGAAGATTTACATGAAGGAGGAGACATTGGTTTTCGCACAAAACAATTGAGTCAAATAGGCATCAACCTTTTTGTATTTGCCTTACTTATCAATTTTTTTACCTCGCTATTTTATCTTTATGTTGTTAATAAGTTAAGACCTTTACAGAAATTAAAAAAACATATCATTCGTTTTTCTGAAGGTTCTTTAGTTACCTCAGAAGCATTAAAAACTAAAGATGAAATATCTGAAGTATCCAATGAATTTAACCATGCCATTACGAAAATAAAAAGTTTACAAGAGTCACGAAACCTTTTTTTACGAAACATTATGCATGAGTTAAAAACCCCTATTAGTAAAGGGAAGCTCATTAGTGACTTGATAAATGATCGTAAAAACCAAGAGCGACTACATCGTATTTTTAACCGTTTTGAGTACCTTTTAGGAGAGTTCACTAAAATAGAACAGGTGACCTCAAACAGTTTGATTTTAAATAAAAAAAAGTTTAGAGCTGTAGATGCGTTAGACAATGCTTTTGATATTTTACTTCTAGAAAATAATGCTGTTGATGTAGAAGTTTTAGCCAATCTTGAAGTAAAAGTAGACTATGAACTTTTTTCAACAGCACTTAAAAATCTTATAGACAATGGCTTAAAATATGGGACAGAACGGGTCAATATTATTATTGAAGAGAAAAATATTGTCATTGAATCTAAAGGTAAACCTTTAGAAAACCATAGTTTTGAAAGAGCCTTCAATCGTAGTTTTGAAGACAGTTCAAAAGGTTTAGGACTAGGACTTTACATTACCCATCACATTGTTAAGAAGCATGGCTTTGAGCTTGTGTATGAACATGCTGAAGGACTTAACCGATTTAGCATCAAGTGTTAAAGTAAATTATCTAGTGCTTCATTAATCTTGGCATATTTAAACATATATCCTTGCTCTAAAATATGAGCAGGGTAAACTTCTTTAGAATCTAATAACACAGAAGCTGCTTCACCATAAATTAAACGTAAAGCAAATGCTGGAACAGGAAGAATTGTAGGACGCTTTAACGTTTTTCCAAGTGCTTTGGT
>CACVAZ010000154.1:0-1483 GCA_902727995.1 uncultured Sulfurovum sp. | reverse complement strand
TTTTTCAACAATATCAGCTTCATTATCATCTCTCTCAATGATGACACACTCTTTAAAACGTTCTTGTAACGCTTTTCCTACAAACCCACTGGCTCCTGTTAATGCTATTTTCATGATAAGCCCTTTTTTTATTTAGTATATATCAATAAAATTATCTTTCATAGGCTTAAAATGTTAATTAACTGTCATCTATGGGCTTCTAAAAAACCTAAAAGTAGGTTATTATTTAAAAAAAGAAAGGTCTATTATGTTAAAAACATCATTAAATACAGCATTCAAAACATTTGTCCTATTATTTATCTTACAAGGAACACTTATGGGAATAGAAGAACCAAAATACACTGTTATCCAAAAAAATGAGACATTTGAAGTACGAGAATATGCTTCTTACTTAGTTGCTCAAACAAAAGTTACAGGCAATTTTGATGAAATAGGAGGAAAAGCATTTAAAATTCTTTTTAAATATATTTCTGGAGAAAATCAAGCACAAAGTAAAATCAAGATGACAGCTCCCGTCCTCCAAGAAAAAGAAAAAAAAGAAGAAGGACAAAAGATTCAAATGACAGCCCCTGTTATGCAAGAAATAGACGTAAATAATGCTCAAAGTGCTACCATTAGTTTTGTGATGCCCCAAGATTTTACTCTAGCAACGCTTCCTATGCCTTTGGATAAACGCATTAGCATTAAAGAAGTTTTAGCTAAGACCATTGCTGTACGCGAATACTCAGGAGGATGGGGCGAAGATAATTACAAAGAAAATGAAGCTATATTGCTGAAAGCACTTGAAAAAGAAAAGATTAAAACCATTGGTGCCATAAGTTTTGCACGGTACAACTCTCCTTTTTCATTGTGGTTTTTACGACGTAATGAGATTATGATTGAGGTTGAAAAAAGATGAGAAAGCATAATAGTTAAATACAAATCAAATCACCAAAATTTAATTGTTCTTATGTACAATGATTGTAATTCTTAAATAATCTAAACTTTTTAATGGAGCAAAAATGAAAGACCCAAAAAATACTTTTCGTAATATTGAAAAAGCACTCAAACAGTCAAAGTGGTTTAACGATGACTGGAAAATCTATAACCGAGGGGTTTACCTGCAACTCTATAAGTCCAACTGGTACAACAATAAGCAAGGAGGCATTCACTTCGAAACGCATATCGAAGCCAGAGAAATTAAACAAAAAGAATTTCCCATCTCGATGCATGTTGAAGAGGACTGCCCTTATCAAGATGAGTTTATTGAAAAATTTCACGCTTTGGAAGAAGCACGTATCAAAAGCTGGAAAGGTTACAAACTTGGTAACAGCTACAGTATTTGTAAACGCACCCTTCCACTAAATACTAAAAACGTAGAAGAATGCATTTTAGAAGAGCTTAACCGACTGCGACAGCTAGAAGATGGCATCGATGAAACTTTAAAAATGATTGGAGCATAAATGAAACAAGATAAAAGTCCTTGTATCAATATCTTTAAAGC
>CACVAZ010000153.1:1394-3571 GCA_902727995.1 uncultured Sulfurovum sp. | reverse complement strand
TGTTGGTGAGTGGAGAGATCATGCTTATATGGCTCAGATTGCAGGGGCTAGTTCTACTCAGGCTGGAATGTCAACCAAATTATTTATTGTAAATAGATCTTGTGTTACTGTAACTCCTGAAATTGAAATTATTAAAGATGGAGTTAAAGTACCTTTAACAGGTGTTGCGTCTATTGATCCAGATAATCAAGGATTCTATGATATAGGTGCACTTCTTGAAGCTATGACTCCAGGTGCAACTGCAGGTTCTGATTATGCTAGATATGCTATTGAAGTGACACTTGGTGGTGTAGCTGAAGATTTCTATATGTATGCACAGGTTAAAAATTCTACTATAAATCAGTTTAAAGATCTTCCAGTATATAACACAAGTTCTAGAGACTAATTTTAAAATTATCTCTTAAGCTTTTTAGTAGGTCTCTCTTTAAATAGAGAGACCTAGCTCTTCCTTACTTAATTTCAAACAAAGATTTATAAATGTTAAATACTTCTCATGAAAAACAAATAATTCATTTTTTACATATTGGTAAAACAGGTGGTAGTGCTATTCGTTCAGTTTTAGAGAATAATAGTGAAACGACACAATACACTATCAAAACACATGGACATGCTACTGCCATAAAAAATATCCCAAAGGGTGAAAAAATAATATTTTTTTTAAGAGACCCTATTAGCCGATTCATTAGTGGATTTTACAGTCGTAAAAGAAAAGGACAACCCCGATATAACATAGAATGGAGACCCTTAGAAAAAGAGATATTTAGCACATTTGAAACACCTAATGAATTAGCACTTTCATTAAATGACTCGAATTCTACGCATCATTCTTTAGCACTTGAATCAATGGATTATATACAGCACTTAAGGCATTATAATAATTGGTATGGTGATTTTAATTATTTTAATTCAAGATTGGAAGATATTTTTTTTATTGGATTTCAAGAATCTTTAGATAAAGACTTTAAACAATTAAAAGAAAAATTATTGCTTGATGAAAAGCTTGATTTACCAAGAGATGATATTGGTGCCCATCGTAATCCAATAGGACTGGATAAACATTTAGATGAAGATGCAAAAGAAGCTCTTGTAAAGCATTATAAAAATGACATAAAGTTTTATAATATGTGTAAAAATTTAGCTTTAAAAAATTAAAGCTTATATTTTAGAGTATCTTCTTTTAGTCTATGATGAAAGATTCTGGTTGATTCTCCATTTAATAAATCAAACCCACTTCCAATATCAACTGCTACACCTCCTTTTTGTTTAATCCACATGGCATAAATTTCTGCCCAAACTCCTGCTCCAATTAATGTAAGAGAATCACTCATGTCCTGAGGTAGTTGATTGTAAAGTTCAAAAAGAAAGTGAGGAGTTTCTGATAAATCTTCTTTATTGCTATTCCCTATTTGAAGATATATAAACTTTATATTTGTATAACGTTTTTGTAATTTTAAAAATACTTTTTTATTTTTTGTAATTAGAAATACTTTAGAGGTTTCTGTGAAAATAGTTTCAAGATTGTCTAATATTGATAAATAGAGAAAAGCAGAAGTAATTATTTTATTTTCTAACTGTTTTGCTTTTCCCATATTTAGCATAAATTCAACACCTCGTATATGTCCTGATGTTCCTCTTTGACTTTTACTTACAAGAAGACGTTTTATCTTATCTTCAATATTATGGTTTGGATTTATACGGTAAACACCTAAGACACCTATAATATCTGCTTGTAAAATAGATGAAAAAAGTAAATCTCTTAAAATAGTTTCATAAAGTGGTGTTAATATAAAACAATCTTCCATCATTGCTACAATTTCTTTGGCTGATGCTTTATTGATTAATGGAGTTTTTGGGTATGCATCTAAAGCTAAGAGATTCATTTCTCCATCTCCTATTCTAATAACACTAAAAGCAGTTTTATCTTTAAGGGCTTTTGTTATGCTAGAGATAAGCTCTAAACTTTTAGGATTAGGATAAACATCGAGTCCACAAGATTGATAAGCTTCGCAAACAAATTTTGTATCAAAATAGTTTGGATTATCTCTAAACTCTTGTGCTAAATAATCTATCTCACTTTTTACACTATTTATCTTTATATCTTTATCCATGATTAGCCTTTTAAAAATTGTATAGTAGAATATTGTTCTTTTATGCTCAATATATCCTGAGTATATTGT
>CACVAZ010000153.1:0-1294 GCA_902727995.1 uncultured Sulfurovum sp. | reverse complement strand
GCCCCAATATAGAGTTTAATGGTCATTGTGATAAATTTCCATAAAATAATTCTTTAAAAAATCGTCTTGAATTAAAATATCATCATTAAGTTCTTTTTTTAATCGTTTTTTACTATACATGTGATTGATTAGATAATTATCTAGGTTACCATCTTGTTTTAATTGACGGTATAATTCTCTCCATGTATTCCCTATATTTTTAGATAGTTCACTGTTTCTTTCATAAGCTGCACCTCCATGTATAATTTTGTTAATCAGTTGTTTATGACTTCTAATGGGAAAATGAAGAATTTTAATAAAGTTTTGTTTTATCTTTTTGTTATCTAAATTTTCTACGCTATGGTTTCCTTGTTTGACAATGATATTAGCATTACCTATATGAGCTTGTTTGGGAGGTAGAGGTTTACCAATAGGATTTAATGATTTAACTTCTTTAAAAATCATTTGTGAATAGAAAGGTAGATTAGGATTCATATCTTTTAGAGCAACAAAATTATTTCTTTCTGCTTCTACAACGGTGTATTCTTTTTCAAGTGAGAGAAAAGCTTCTTTTAAACTTTTATGTTCTGTTGCATACCAAAATTCATCAGCATCGTTATTTATAACCCAGTCAGCAGCATATTTTTTAGAAGCCAAACGTGCCATTTTAGTCACCCATTGATGTTGGTTATAATTATCTTCTTTTTCATAAATATAGTGTAGAACTCCTTTTCTCTCATAGGCTTTTAATATTTCTTTGGTTGAGTCCACAGAACAATTATCGGTAGCAATAATAAAATCTACTCCCTGTTCAAGGTGAAAATCTATATTTTCTTTTAAAATATCTTCTTCATCACGCACGAGGAGGGTCATAACTAATTTCATTTGGAGTCCTTATATCATAGTTTCATAAAAATTATTTTTTAAGTTAGTTTGTCATGATACAAAAAGATAGTAAGCTAAAGTCTTAATTTTATGAAAACTTAGAGTATAATTTTTTAAAAAATAGGTGAACAAATGAAGAAAATTATTTTAGGACTTTTAGTCTTTGTATCGGTGTCACTTTTAAGTGCAAAAACTACCATAGTAAATGATATTAATATGACAAAAAGTATTGAGAAAAAAGAAGATAACCAAACAAAAAAAGTACTTAAATTAAGAGAACAATGTGAAGAGAAGAATGCTACAGCATGTTTTAAGGCAGGAGTTTACACCTTTAAAGGTGAAGGGGTCAAGGCAGATAGCAATAAATCTTTTGAGTTCTTTCATAAAGCATGTGATCTTAATGCAAGTAATGTTTGTACCCGTCTAGCAA
>CACVAZ010000152.1:9803-17851 GCA_902727995.1 uncultured Sulfurovum sp. | reverse complement strand
TTTAAATATTTAAAATATATTTTAAAGTTTATTAAAGATATAATGTAAAAAATTTAGCATAACAAAAATAATTCAATAATTATAAAAAGAGAAAAAAGATGAAGTTCTATAAAGACTACATGGGTGAATAATCAAACAATGACACTTGTACTAATTTGGGAATCTTAAAAAGATATTAGAATGACAGAGCATAGATTATTACATAAACAACTCAAAAAGGCTAAAATTTCTACGCTTGAAGATATCAATGAAAAGAATTTTAAAAAGCTTTTACAACTTATTGAGCAAAGTTATACGGATTATGATGAAGATAAAAAACTCTATGAAAGTAAAGCTCAACTAAGCTCTTTAGAGTTTAAAGAATTAAATAAAAACTTAAGTGAAAAAGTTGAAGAGCTAAAAAAAATTAACCATAATATTCAAGACTCCATTGAATATGCCTCGCTCATGCAACAAGCCATCTTACCTAAACTTAGTGTTTTAGATAATTTCTGTAAAGAAAGTTTTGTTTATTGGCTACCAAAAGACATTGTCGGTGGTGATATCTATTTTTTTAATATACTCGATGAAAACAGCATTTTAATCATGGTGATTGATGGTGCAGGACATGGTGTTTCTGGGGCATTTTTAACCATGTTAGTTAAAGCAATTGAAGAACAGATTATTGCTAAAATCCAAGAAGGAAAACTAAGACCTAGCCCAGCATTAATTTTAGAATATTTTAACATTAGCATTAAAATAATGCTTCAACAAGACAAAGAGTCCCAAGCAAACAGTGGCTTTGATGGTGGTGTACTCTACTACAACAAGAAGAGTAACATTTGCAAATATGCAGGAGCAAAAACACCTTTATATATTATGTATGATGACGAACTTGAAGTCATAAAATCTGACCGAAAAAGTGTAGGTTTTGTACGAACAGACATTGACCAAAAATATACCGAACACACCATACCCATAGAAAAGAATACAAGACTCTACATCACCACAGATGGAATGCCCGATCAAGAGGGAGAAAATGATAGCCGATATGGTATTACACAATTTAAAAAATTAATTTTAAAAAATCAAAACCTCTCATTTACACAGCAAGGTGCCTCTCTTCAAAAAAGTTTTAAAGACTTTAAAGGAAACTGTAAACAAAGTGATGACATTACAGTCATAGGCTTATCATTATTTAGCTAATGTCTGATAAATCTCTTTAGAATCATAAACCATAGGAATAATAATACTTCCTTGCTTATCAATAGCACCCCATTTACCACCAACTATTTGCATATATTCCTTATGTTCTTCTTTTTTTTGTTTACAGCCATTACAAACAACTGCTTTAGCATTTTGAAAAGGAAAGGCAAAATCATATTGAGGAATAATAACTACTTTTAGTTTTTTATCCATAAAACCAAACTTTTTTTCTTTAAGGATTCGCGTTAACCCCTCTTCAAAATAATCTGCTCCATTGTCAAAAAGAAATGTTCTTTTTACTTTACCTAACTTAGAAACATAAAAAATACCATTATTTGTATAAAGCGAAGTCAAGTTGTCTTCGCCAAAATCCATCTTATCGAAATGTTTAGAATAAATAAGTAAAGTATCTTCATCAAAAAACTCTCCACAAATACCTTGCCTTTTCAATTGAGGTTCAAGATTTTCTTGACTAACTTTAGCCACATAAGAACACTCCGTTGCAATAGGATCCGTTATAGAGTTACAAGACACTAATATTAAAAGCATAAAAAGCAATAAAAATATTTTAATAAATTTATAATGCATCAGCCACATTCACATAAAGTCCTAAGAGTTCTAATTGTGCATCTATTTTATAGATTTCTTGATCAAGTTGACGTATTTGCACTGTATTGGCTACTATTTCTGTATCTAAAGCTGTTTGATCACCTAATATTTCAAGATCTTGAGCTGTTACTAACATACTTTCATAATGCATTTTATCATCAACAGAAAGGGCTATTTTTTTGTCTATGATTTCCAAACGTTTTTGAGAGAGTTTAAAGTTATTAGCTACTGTTTTTTTCTTCTCATTTAACGTTACTTTAGCATTTAAATACTCTATCTTAGAGTTTTGAATGTCATCAAAAGTATTAATATTTATAGGCAATGTTACTTTAAGCCCGTAGTTAAAATATTCTCTATTTAAGCTAGAGTTTGGTCCTGCAAAAAGTGGATTTAAATCTTCGTTTGTATAACGACCTGTTACAGAAACTTCGGGTAAATATTTACTTAGAGTCATAAATTTATTATTTTTTTTCTCTTCTACGCGTAAATTATCTCGCTGAAGTTCTAACTGTTCATCCATATAACGTGCTTGATCTATCATTCCAAAATTTGGTAAGCTCAAAGCATAAGGGTCACTGTCACTCAAAAGAGAAAAATCATTTTCTAGTTTAGTAATACTAAGCTCTAACTCTAATCTAGAAGTAATGTCTTGATTGCGTTTTAACAGTGCTTGATCATAAAGTGTTCTGTTACTTAAGCCCTCTTCATAACTTTCTTTTTGTATGACAATGTCTAAATCATCATTTTTAATACTAAGGTCTAATTTTGCCAGCTGATATTTTGACTTCTTAAGATTAAATAAAATTGTCAATGCTTGAGAAATAAGTTCTCGTTTTTGTAACTCTATGTCTAAACCATTGGCTTTACCTAAAGCTTTGGCATATTTAATAGCAGCCCAAATTCCACCCATCTTAAATACTGGTTGATCTACTGAAATAATAAACTGCTGTGTATCAACTGTATTAGAAAATTGTGTTGAATAACTTTTAGTATATTGTAATGCTACAGGGTTAATCCATGAATTTTCCAACTGGCTACTCTGTACAGAGTTTTGCTCATTTTGGTACTTTAACAGTTCACTTTTATCAGCAGACAAGATATTACTAAGTTCACTTTCTGCTTGTACTGAAGCTAGAAAGAAACTAGATAGAAGAAATAGCTTTTTCAAAACGCTTAAATCCTTCATCAATTTCAGATGTTGTAATGGTTAATGCAGGTAAAAAACGAACGGTATTTTTTCCAGCTGGAAGTACGATTAATTTGTTTTTCATACAGTTTGAAAGTACAGTTTTCATGGTCTCAGAGTCTTTAGCACGTAGTCCTCTCATAAGTCCTAAGCCTACTTCTTCTGTAAATAAATTTGGGTATTTACTTGCCATCTCTTTTAGCTTTACCGTAAAGTAAGCCAATGTTTCAGTAAGTTGTCCTTCTTCATCTAAGTCAGACAAAACTTCAAGTACAGCCAAACCTGCTCTTGTACTCAAATAATTACCACCAAAAGTAGAGCCATGATCACCTGCGACTAAAATATCTTTATGCTTGGTCATAACAGCTCCAATTGGAACACCACCACCAAGACCTTTTGCCATGGTTACAATGTCTGGGTCTATTTCATACATATTTGAAGCCAACATCTTACCTGTACGATAAATTCCTGTTTGTACTTCATCAACTATAAGTAAAATATCTTTTTCTTTTAGATGTTTTTCTAGCTTTTGAATCTCATCTTTATCAAAAGGTTGAACACCACCCTCACCTTGCACTAATTCTATCATTACAGCTACTGTTTCATCATCTATATTTTCATAAACAGCTTCCAGCCCTTTGACATAGGAAAAACCATCAGGATAAGGAGAAAAATTTGGGGTATGAAAAACTTCTTGTCCTGTTGCTTTTACCGTTGTAATGGTACGTCCATGAAATGAATGTTCTAAAGTAATAACTTTATAACGCTTTTTTTCAAAACGTGTCTCACCATATTTACGTGCTATCTTAATAGCACCTTCATTCGCTTCTGCTCCTGAGTTTGCAAAGAAAATTGCTCCATCATAGTTGGCTAAAGTACAAATTTTCTCTGCTAGTTTTGCCTGTGGTTCAATAATCTGTAAATTTGAAATATGAATAATCTTGGCTACTTGATTTTGTATGGCTTCTACTAAAGTAGGATTATTATGCCCTACTGAGTTAACAGCAATACCTGATGCAAAGTCTATATATTCTTCACCCTTGTCTGTAAAAAGTATTGATCCCTCACCTTTTACAAAATTGGTGTAATTTCGGTTGTATGTTTGTAATCCATACTGTTTATCTAGTTGTTCTAATGTCATTTTTGAGTTTCCTATTTTAAGCTAAGATTATTATCCCAGCTTATAAAATATATTAAAAAATTGGTATGATAAAAATCACACCTTACATATTTTTATGTGGTTCGTCTATCATATGTCCAAAAGGTAATTTTGCCCCACCCATGATGTGGAAATGCAAATGATACACTTCTTGTCCACCATCTTCTCCATTATTCGTAATAACCCTATATCCTGTTTTATCTATTCCTAAAAGTGTTGTCACTTCCTGAATAAAAGTGGTTATTCCAGCCATCATCTCAGCACCAGCGTCTTGAAAACAATCAACATGCTTTTTAGGAATAACTAAAACATGAATCGGTGCTTTTGGATGTAAGTCATGAAACGCAATAAAGTCGTCATTCTCCAAAACCTTATTACTAGGTATCTCATTATTTACAATTTTACAAAAAATACACATCTTTAATCCTTTATAATTCTCTATTATTTATTTTAAAAATTATAACACAATCAATCCCACTATTAGCATAGTTTGGATAAAATTCCACAAAATAAAATAATTAACATAGAGGTTATTTTGGAAACATTAGAACAACAAATTAATGATGCCAACTCACTAGCTGAACTTGAAAAAGTTCGTATTGAACTTTTTGGGAAAAAAGGTACATTGGCTAAAGAGTTTGCAAAACTTAAAGATGTACCTGGGCCTGAAAAAAAAGCTTTTGCTGAAAGTCTAAATAAAAACAAAACTACTTTACAAAACTGTTTTGATGAACGTTATGAAATCCTGAAAAAAGAAGAAATTGAAAAACGATTAAAAGCTGAAGCCATTGATGTTTCTCTTTATGGAAATCTTGATAAGAAAGGGGCTTACCACCCTGTCATGGCAACGATGGATAAAATTATTGACTATTTTGTAGCCTTAAATTTTTCCATTGAAGATGGTCCAAAAGTAGAAGATGACTTTCATAACTTTGAAGCCTTAAATTTGCCAAAGAATCATCCTGCTCGTGACATGCAAGATACATTTTTCTTTAAAGATGGAGCCGTTCTAAGAACACATACTTCACCTGTCCAAATTAGAACCATGTTACAGCAGAAACCACCTATTAGAATGATTGCACCTGGTGCTGTTTTTAGAAAAGATTATGATATTACCCATACCCCTATGTTTCATCAAGTAGAAGGTTTGGTTGTTGATGTAAAAGGTGAGATTAACTTTGCCAACCTTAAAGCCATTATGTCTGATTTTCTACGTTATATGTTTGGAGAAGTTGAAGTACGTTTTAGACCTAGTTTCTTCCCTTTTACTGAACCATCATCTGAAGTTGATATCTCTTGTATTTTCTGTGAAGCTGAAGGCTGTCGTATATGTTCACATACAGGTTGGCTAGAGGTACTTGGCTGTGGAATTGTTGACTCAAATGTATTTGATGCTGTTGACTACAAAAATGTCTCTGGTTATGCCTTTGGTTTAGGAGTAGAACGTTTTGCCATGTTACTACACAAAGTACCAGATCTTAGAATGCTATTTGAAGGTGATACCCGTTTATTGGAGCAATTTAGATGATAATTACAAGAACTTGGTTAAACAACTTTTTAGATATTTCAGAAGTATCTGATGATACCCTGTATAAAACACTTAACGCAATTGGTTTAGAAGTAGATAGCATTACAACTTACACAATACCCCAAAGAATTGTTGTGGGAAAAATTATCTCTTGTGAAAAACACCCTGATGCTGATAAGCTTAATGTTTGTCAAATAGAAATTGGTGCTGGAACAATTCGTCAAATTGTTTGTGGTGCTGCCAATGTAGTTAATGCCCGATATGTAGCTGTTGCAACCATTGGTGCAAAGTTAGGTCTAGACTTTGAAATTAAACATGCAAAACTACGTGGTGTTGAATCTGAAGGCATGGTTTGTTCAGCTTCTGAATTAGGTTTACCTGACATGGGTACTGGTATCTTAATTTTAGATGAGAGTATTGGTGAACTCATTGTAGGAAAAGAGCTTAATGAGTACAAAAAATTAGCTGATACGATCATTGAACTTGAACTTACAGCTAACCGTGGGGACTGTCTCTCAATTAATGGTGTGGCACGAGATTTATCGGCTGCCTTAAATATCTCCATGAAAGAATTTGACTATGAAAGTCAAAACCAAGAAAAAATTGGTTTGGCCAGAGTTGCTAAACTAACAACTGAAAGTAATACCAATGCTTCTTTAGAATATGCAATGGCAAATATAGAGGAACTTAAAACTTCATTACTTTTTGACTTGCGTCTTTCATTTATTGCAAAATTCAGTGAAAATCCCATAGCTAACTTTCTACAATACCTTACACATACAACAGGTGTTATTTTAAGAGCTTATGATGTTTCTCATATAGATTTTAATAATGATGAAAAACTAACAATTACAACTAAAAATGTGAATGGTGTTATTCATATAGCCATTAATGATAAAATTTGTGCCCATTTAGGAATTAACCAAGAAGAAGAATCCAAAGCAAATGAAAAATCAACACAAGTATTGTTCCAAGCCTCTTATGTTAACCCTAAAACTATTGTTGATGTGGTCTCAGAACAAAAACTTAAAACAGATGAGCTTTACTACAATAGTTCTCGTGGTTCTGAACCAACTTTATGTTTTGGAATTGCTTATTTAACCTATTTATTTGAAAGTTACTATAATTCAAAACTTTTTGATGGAACGCTTTCTTTTAGTCAAGAAGTAGATGATAAAATCATCACTGTTTCAGTAGAAGAAGTTTGCCAAATTATTGGTAATCATATTCCTAAAATGGAAATCATAAATATTTTAAAAGCATTAAATTTTAAGGTCCAGACCTCATCAGAAGACAAGTTTGGTGTAACCATCCCACGTTATCGACATGACATTGAGAATATTCAAGATGTGACTGAAGAGATCGTACGTATTATTGGGATAGATAACATAGAAGCCAAAGCTTTAAAGTTTGTTGAGAAAAATCGTAGTAATACTGCCATGACAAAATATTATGCAAAAAAAGAGTTACGTTCTCGTGCTGTTGCAGCTGGTTTTGACGAAAGTATCTCTTATGCCTTTACCGATAGAACTTTACTTGAAACCTATAATTTTTCTCTTGTAAATGAAAAACTTGATATTGTAAATCCTATTACAGCTGATTTCAATACGCTTAGAACAACCATACTCATAAATCTTTTACAAGCTGCTAAACGCAATGTAAGCTACTCCAAAAAATCAACATCACTTTTTGAAATTGGTACTATCTTCAATGAAACCCGTGAAGAAAAAGACGTTTTTAGTCTTATTGCAACAGGTCAAAAAGAATCAGAAAATATTTCGAATGCAGGAAAACCAAACCCCATAAACTTTGAAAGTTTTGTCAAAAAAATCGCTTCAATTATTGGAAACTTTGAACTACGTACTTCAGTGCTAAGAAATGGGCTTATTCACCCTTATCAATCTGCTGATATTATCATTAACAATCAAAAATGTGGATACCTAACTAAAGTTCATCCAAGTGTTTGTGAAACATTTGATTTAAAAGAAACTTTTGTTGCTGAGATAGACTTTGAAGCTCTAATACCACAACATATTAATGCTTCTACCATTTCTAAGTTTCAAGGGGTTTACAAAGATTTAAGTTTTGTTATTGATAAAAACATACCTTATAGCCAAGTATCTTTAACCATTCGTGCCTTAAAGCTACCTCTACTCAAAAAGTTTTATGCCGTTGATGTTTATGAAGATGAAGCACTCGGAGTTGAAAAAAGTTTATCCTTACGTCTCTTTATGCAATCATTGGATGATACGCTAAATGATGAAGATATTAATAACACTGTCAATACTATTATAGAAAAACTTCAAGTAGCATATGGAGCTGAACTTCGATGAAAAGTGTAAGCATTACCCCTAAAAAAGAAGCTTTTAGTTTAGTATGTT
>CACVAZ010000152.1:6604-9703 GCA_902727995.1 uncultured Sulfurovum sp. | reverse complement strand
CATACGGAACGCATGCTTTCAGGCATGGGTGCTACTGTAGCACTTCAAGAAGATGGTTGGATTAAAATTGAACCTCTAAGTAAAGCATTAAATCCACTGAATATTACTGTACCAGCTGATCCTTCAAGTGGCTTCTTTTTTGCTGTTGCTGCTGCTATTACGCCCGGTTCTACAACCATTATTCAAAATATAACGTTAAACCCTACTCGAATAGAAGCTTATAAAGTTTTAGAAAAAATGGGTGCTAAAATTACTTATGTTGAAAAAGAAAATATTTATGAGCCTATTGGGAACATAGAAATTACTTATAATGGTCAGTTAAGTGCCATAACGGTAGAAAAAAATATTGCATGGCTTATTGATGAACTTCCTGCTCTTTCTATTGCGATGGCTACTGCTTCAGGAACCAGTGTCATTAAAAATGCAAAAGAACTTAGGGTCAAAGAGAGTGATAGAATATCAACCGTACTCACAGGTTTAAATTCCTGTAATATTGATACGATAGAACATGACGATGGTTATCAAATTATTGGTGGAAATATACAATCAGCAACCATCAACAGTCATGGTGATCATAGAATTGCTATGAGTTTTGCCATAGCTGGATTATTATCTAAAATGCAAATCGAAGATGTAACTTGTATTGATACTTCATTTCCAAATTTTTTCGATATACTAAATAAAATTACACATATTAAGGATTAATATTATGAAAATTGAACTCGCTTCAAGTTATGGCTTTTGTTATGGTGTAAAACGTGCTATTGAAATAGCTGAAGAACATAAAAATTCTTTTACCTATGGTCCACTTATTCATAATAAAGATGAAATTAATCGTCTTAAAGAGGGTTTTAATATTGGACTTGTTGAAAAAATTGAAGACATTAAAAATGATAATGCTGTTGTCATTCGTACTCATGGTATTCCAAAAAATGAATTGGCTCTTTTAAAAAAACAAAAAAACAAAATCATTGACGCAACTTGTCCTTATGTTACAACCCCACAAAACATTGTTGAAAAAATGAGTTCTGAGGGCTATTCTATTGTTATTTTTGGTGACAAAGAACATCCAGAAATAAAAGGTGTTATCTCTTATGCTACCAAAGAAAATGATGCTTTCATTGTTTTAGAACCAGAGGAGTTAAAAGAACTACCACTAAAAAGTAAGGTCGCTATTGTTTCACAAACGACTAAGAAACCTGAAGATTTTGCTAAAATTGTTGGGGCCTTAATCCAAACCCATAAAGAGGTGCGTGTTTTTAATACCATCTGTAATGCAACCTTTGAAAATCAAGATGCTGCTGCTGAACTGTCTCAAAAGGCTGATGTAATGATAGTTATTGGGGGAAAACACTCTTCCAATACGAAAATGCTTCATAGCATCTCACAAAAAGATTGTCAAGATAGTTACTTAATTGAAAACGAAAGTGAATTAAAAGCTGATTGGTTTAAAAACAAGATATTATGTGGAATTTCAGCAGGGGCTTCAACCCCCGACTGGATTGTTCAAAATGTTATTAAAAAAATAGAAAAAATTTCTTAAATAAAACTTTTTACCATTATTGATAATAACTATTAATAATGGCATCTCCTCTAACATAAACTCCTTAAAGTCTATATTCCTCTATTTTCATATTCTATTAAATAAAAAAGAGTATAATAGCGAAAAATTAGGCACAAGCAAGGATTAGTAAGCATGAAATTCGAAGATATCGAAATAGAAGACGTAGATTTTGGAGCGATGCTCGAGGAGTCGTTCAAAAAGACAGATACAAAAAGTGATTTAGTAGATGGTATTATTGTTAAAATAGTTGAAGAAGACAATCAAGCTATTATTGATATTGGTCGTAAAAATGAAGCACTTATGTCATTGGATCAAATTAGAGATGAAGATGGTTCTTTATTCTTTAAAGAAGGTGAAACCATTCAAGTTGTTATCACTGGACAAAGAGGTGAAAGACCAAGTGTATCTTACGAATTAGCAGAGCAAAGAGCTGCACTTGCCGAATTTATTGAAGAATATGACGAAGAACAAGAGTATGTTGTTGAAGGTACTATTACTAAGAAAAACAAAGGTGGATTCGTTGTAGATGTTTCTGGTTTAGAATTCTTTATGCCAAGAACACTTTCTTATATTTCTTACAAAGTTGACCCAATTGGTAAACAAGTTAAAGCATTAATTGTAAAAGTTGACAAAGAAAAAGGTTCAGTTGTTGTTTCGAGAAAGGCACTTATTGAGCGTGAAAAAGCTGAAACACAAGAAATTGTTGATAGATTATTAGAAAACAAAGCTGTCGTTGTTGGTGTTGTAAAAAAGATTACTTCTTATGGTATGTTTGTAGATGTTGGTGGTATGGACGGTTTGGTTCACTACTCTCAAATTTCTCACAAAGGTCCCGTTAACCCATCAAAATACTACAAAGAGGATGATGAAGTTAATGTTATTGCTATTGACTATGATAAAAAGAAAAGACACCTTTCTCTTTCAATCAAAGAAGCAAACCTTGATCCATGGAAAGACATTGACAACACATTAAGAGCTGGAGACACTGTTTCTGTAACAGTTTCTAATATTGAACCTTATGGTGCATTTGTTGATTTAGGTGAAGATTTAGAAGCATTCTTACACGTATCTGAGCTTTCTTGGGAAAAAAATGTTAAACATCCTAAAGATCATATTGAAATTGATCAAGTTATTGATGTTCAAATTATTGAAATTGACAAACAACAAAGAAGACTTAGAGTTTCAAGAAAAACATTATTACCTAAACCAATTGACCAGTTTGCCTCTGCAAACAGAGTTGGCGATATAATTACAGGAACTGTTTCATCAGTAACTGATTTTGGTGCATTTGTTAAAATTGGTGCTGTTGAAGGTCTTTTACATAACCAAGAATTATCTTGGGAAAAATCAGAACCAGCAAAAGAAATTTACAAATCTGGTGATGAAGTTGAAGTTAAAATTATTAAAATTGACAGAGATCAAGGTAAAGTTTCTCTAAGTGTTAAAGCAATGGAAGAATCTCCAGTTGCTGCTTTTGCTAAAAACCATAAAAATGGTGATGTTGTAGAAGGTACGGTTAAAGACAAAAAAGACTT
>CACVAZ010000152.1:2482-6504 GCA_902727995.1 uncultured Sulfurovum sp. | reverse complement strand
AATACCATTGCTGCCGTTGAACTTACTATGGCACACATGCTTTCTTGTGTACGACAATTTCCTTATGCTCACAATAATCTAAAGTTAGACAGAGTATGGAGAAGACAAGATTGGTATGGAACCGAACTCAAAGATAAAAAACTAGGAATTATTGGTTTTGGAAACATAGGTTCACGTGTTGGAAAAAGAGCTAAAGCATTTGAGATGGATGTGATTGCTTATGACCCTTACATTGATCCAAGAAAAGCAACAGATGCTGATATTTCTTATACAAAAAACTTTGAAGATATTTTAGCTTGTGATATTATTAGCATTCATACTCCTAAAAATAAAGAAACCCTGGGAATGATTGATAAAGCTGAAATAGCAAAAATGAAAGATGGTGTTGTTCTTATTAACTGTGCGAGAGGTGGACTTTATGATGAAGATGCACTTCTCGAAGGATTAAAGTCTGGTAAAATTTATATGGCTGGAATTGATGTTTTCAACAAAGAACCAGCCATAGATCATCCTCTTTTAGACCTAAATAATGTTACTGTTACTCCTCATTTAGGGGCAAATACTAAAGAATCACAGCAAAATATTGCTATCCAAGCTGCACAAAATGCTATTGAAGCTGGGAAAAATATTGCTTATCCTAACGCATTAAACTTACCTATAAAAGAGAGTGAACTACCTGACTTCTTACGTCCTTATCTTGAACTTATTCAAAAGATGGGTAACATTGCAGCTCAAGCAACACGATCAAAAGTAAAAAGTATTAAAGTCACTACTAAAGG
Organism: uncultured Sulfurovum sp.; assembly: GCA_902727995.1. Classification (GTDB taxonomy): domain Bacteria; phylum Campylobacterota; class Campylobacteria; order Campylobacterales; family Sulfurovaceae; genus UBA1140. Next base: position 5,725 of record CACVAZ010000152.1, on the reverse strand, counting down.
TGATGTTTCCGAATATTTAAACTCACTGACTACTTTTGCAACGGTTGGACTTTTAAGTGAATCTCTTCAAGATAAAGTAAACTATGTCAATGCAGAGTTTGTGGCTGAAGACCGTAATATAAAAATTATTAAAGAAGCAGCCATTAATAACTCTGGATTAACCAATAAAGTAAGTATTAAAGTATCGACTGAAAATGGAAATTTTTTTATTGCTGGTACCGTATTTGGTGAAAAAACACTGCGTATTATGGATATTGATGGCTATAAATTAGACCTTGAACCAAAAGGAAATCTAATATTATTTAGAAATACAGATGTTCCTGGTGTCATTGGTGATGTTGGACGAATCGTCTCAAAGCATAAACTAAATATTGCAGACTTTAGATTAGGAAGAGACAATAACTCTCATGCCTTAGCTGTAGTCAATGTTGATGGAAACATCACAAAGCAAGTTATTGCAGAACTGGCTGAACTTGAAGCTTGTATTACTGTAAATCACGTTAGTATTTAATAAATTAGTAATCTAAAAAATTCCCTCTTATTGAGGGAATAGCCTGTAACAGTTCTCCTAGAATTATTCTTTTTAATTAACTACACTCATTATTTTATAAAAAACTAAGCTATAATAATTAATTATTCTAAATAACTTTATCAAATTTAAGCTAATATCTTTTTCATTTGCTTATAATTATAATAAGTATTTTTTATAAAAGGAATTTAATGTTTTTATACCATTTTCGATATATTTTTTTGACTTTAACTTTCACACTCTTAATTCAGGCTGAAGAACTCAAAAATTTATCTTTAGATAAAGCCTTAACTATCATGAAAACAAATAATCTTGAACTGAAAATTTCAAAATTTAATGAAAAAATAAAACAACATGAAATCAATATTGCAAAAGGCCATAAGTATGGTAAACTTGATGCAAAAGTTCAAGCTTTGCGTTCCAATGATGCAGGAAATATTTTTGGCTTTAAACTCAAAAGTAGAGAAGCAACTTTTGGTGATTTTGGTTTTTCTGAATTTGATATGTCAGGGCAAACAAACCCTCTTCCGATTGCACCAAACGAACTAAACTATCCTGATCCAAGAAGCCATTATCAAACAACCATAACGTATATGCTTCCACTTTATACAGGTGGAAAATTAGAGCAATATGGAAAAATAACCAAAGCCCTGCAACATATGAGTCAACTAGAGACCTCTAAGTTGCTCAATGAGAAAATTTTTCAAACAACAAAAACTTTTTATGACATTTCACTTTTAGATCAATATATTGATAACCTAAGTAATATTGTCGCCAATATAGATAAATTACAAAATATTGTTAAAAGTATGAAAGAAGAAGGATTTGCTAAAGAAATTGATGAAGTTGAAGTTAAAACAAGAAGCGTTGAAGCCCAAAGTTTACTCTCTCAAGCAAACTACAATAAGGAATTAGCCTACCAATATCTATCATTTTTATTAAATAAGCATGTTCTCTCAATTCAAACTTTAGATGATAATGTTCCAATACCTTACTGTGATTTAAATCAATTTCTTGAAAATAATTTAGACATACAAAGAGCAGAGCTCGGATTAAAAATTACCGATATGGCAATGAAAGCTGAAGAAGCAAATTTTCGTCCATCCGTTGGGGCTTTTGGTGAATATGGCTCATCAGATAATCAAGTATTTAATGACTTCATAGAGAAAGATTTCTACACCATAGGAGTACAACTTGAATGGAATTTATTTAATGGTATAATTGACAAAAATAATTTAGATAAAGCAAAAATTGAAAACATGAAAGCCCATGAACAAGTAGAATTAGCAAAGAAAGGGATTGGTTTAAAAATTGCAAAACTGCAAACAGAAATTAAAAGTAAAACTTCTGATTCAAAAAGTTTTAATCAACAACTCACTTTTGCCACAAAAGTTTATGAAAATTATGAAGAACGTTATCAAGAAGGCATTGCTTCAATTTCAGATGTATTAATTAAGCAATCTAAAGAATTAGAGGTCCTATTAAAACTATTAACAGCAAAAAATGATAGAAATGCAAAAATTTTTGAACTTAGAAGTATACTCAATGAAGGAAAAAAATAATGAAACTTTTACTATTAATACTACTCAGTATAAATACACTAACTGCCATAAATCTTGAGCTGTCAGGTTCAATAATTTCAGACAATCAAAAAATGATTACTAGTAGATACATGGGAATTGTCAAAAAAATGCATGTTTCTGAAGGTGATATTGTCAAAAAAGGTCAACTTTTATATGAAATTGATTCAAAAGAAATTGATTCAAAACGAGAACAAGTTGACTTGGCTATTTCACAAGCACAATTAGCACTGCAAATGAATAGGAACCAACATTCCAACCTTCTTCTAAATCTTGGACGATATCAAAGATTATTTAAAAAAGGAATGGTTTCAAAATATGAACTTGAAAACCTAGAACTTGGTGCTAAAAATATGGAAGATATGATAAAAATTGCTTCAAAACAAGTTGCTCAAGCAAAAGCAATGAAAAAAGAAGTACTAAATCAGTATAATTACCTTAAACTAAAAGCACCCAATACTGGAGTCATTATTGAAAGACAACTTTCTGTAGGAGAAATGGCCATGCCAGGTATGCCTGGTGTCATCTTAACAGACCTTTCACACCTTAGTATCATAGTAGAGATATCAGAAAATGATATTAAGTTCATGAATCTTGGTAAAACTGTTAAAGTAGAGGTTCCCTCAACTGGTTTTAAAAGTACAGGTAAAATCTATTCGATTATTCCTAGCTCAAATCCAATGACACGTAAGTTTAAAATGAAAATAGAATTTGATTCAAAAAATAAATCAATCTATCCAGGCATGTATGCTAAAGTACACATTAAAGGTTAAAAATGGGAAAAGAAACACCTTACGTTGTAAAAGATGTTGCAGGTAAATTAGGTCAAGGGTTTTTACGAAATCCTTTAACAGCAGTTTTAGGAATTGTTATTCTCGCACTGGGATGGATTGCCCTTTCCACGATGCCAAGAGAAGAAGATCCTCAAATTGCCATTTCAGGTGGTGGAGTTATGGTTATAATGCCAGGTGCCACACCTCTTGAAATTGAAAGTATTATTGCTAAACCTTTAGAGAAAAAACTTCGTGAAATACAAGGTATTCAGCATGTATACAGTATGTCAATGGACAGTGTTGGTATGGTTAATGTTATGTACTTTATTGGTGAGAATAGAGAAGACTCTAACTTAAAACT
>CACVAZ010000152.1:0-2382 GCA_902727995.1 uncultured Sulfurovum sp. | reverse complement strand
ACCTTTTCTGTTCCAGCAATTTTAGCCATTACCCTTTTTATTGCCTATATTACAGGTCAAACCATGAATAGAATTACGCTCTTTGCTTTCTTGCTATCCTTAGGTCTGTTGGTCGATGCTGCTATTATTGTTATTGAAAACATTCACCGTCACTTACACAGTCCTGGTGTTGAAGACAGAGAGATGGGAGAACTTCTTGTTGAAGCAACAGATGAAGTCGGTGGTCCAACTAACATTGCGACCTTAGCAATTATTATGACCATGGTACCTATGGCATTTGTTGGGGGAATGATGGGTTCATTTATGAAACCAATTCCATATAACGTACCAGTTGCACTTTTTGCTTCTCTTATAGTAGCTTATATCTTTACCCCTTATTTAAGTCTTAAACTTTTAAAAAAACCTGAACATAGTGATAAGAACGACCTTGAAAATAACCCTTATGGTATCTGTGACATATGCCATAAAGATCACCATACACATGAACATGAAGAACATAGCTCTACACAAAAAGAAGGAAAGTAAATGCAGAAACTTGAAAATTTTATCTACTGGATTATAACAAGTAACTTTAGAAAGAACATGGTTATACTTCTAACTATATTAGCATTTTTTGCCTCATTATTTATGTTTCCAACAGGTGGAGTACTTGCCAGAATGTTACCAGGGAAAAGTGCAGCTACTTATTCTATTTATGTGGATACACCCACAGGAAGTTCCATCAACCAAACTAAAAAAGTAACTGGCTGTATTACTAATATATTAAGGGAAGAAAAAGAAATACTTGACATTTCAATCTTTTACGCCCAAGGAATTCCTTTAGATTACGCTGGACTTGTGAAAGGTTCACTAATGAAAAGAACAGAAAATGTGGCTGAGATTTCTGTTAACCTTACACCCATTCATGATAGAGATGAACCTTCATTTCTTATGACAAGTCGTTTACGTCCTGTTATTCAAGAAACTTGTCAAAATGTGGTTCCCGGAACTGTCATTAAATTTATAGAACAACCTTCAGGGCCTCCTACTTTAGCACAAATTGTTCTTGAAGTACAAGGTGAGAATATTCCTCAAACGCGAAAAATATCTGTTGAAGTAGCTAATATTTTAAAAGATACGGATGATCTTGTAGATGTGGACATAATGACGGATGATATTTATAAAAAGTATCAACTTCTACCAGATATTGAGAAAATTGCTATTTTAAAGTTGGATATTGAACAAGTTAATAATATTTTATATCTTGCCTTTCAAGGGATGGTTGTTGCTACTAAAAACTCTGAGCATCTTTCAGTTCAAACACCTATCTATCTAGTTCTTAGTGATAAAAGTAAACTTTTACGTGATAGCTCAAAAGATGCTATTCAGTCAAAACTCTCTGCACTAAGTTTAATGAACAAACAAGGTCTTATGATTCCCTTAACAGATCTTGTTAGAATCATCAAAATAAACTCTACCCCAAGTATCATGCATAAAGATTTAAAACGTATGATAAATGTTATTGCAGAAACAGACAATGTATCTCAGGTTTACCCTTTACTAGATGCTCGTTCTAAAATGGAAAAATATTTTTCAAAAGACTACCATGTCTCTAATGCTCCTTTTTCTACTTACATGTTCGACTTAGAATTGGTACATAAAATTTCAGGTGAAAAATTCCTTTTACGTTGGGATGGTGAAATGAAAGTAACACTTGATACATTCAGAGACTTGGGTGCTGCTTTTATTGCTGCCTTGGTACTTATTTTCTTTTTACTTGTTATTTACTATAAAAGTTTTGCCTTAAGTGCTATTATTTTAGGGGGATCATTCCTTTCACTCATAGGGGTTATTGTAGGACATTGGGTGGCAGACTTAGTCACCTCACAAACCTTTTTCTTGACAGCAACCTCACTCATTGGATTTATTGCACTCATGGGAATTTCTTCAAGAAACTCATTGCTTCTTATTGATTATGCAAAAGGTCTTATCAATGATCAAGGAATGGAAAAGAAACGTGCCATTGCTTTAGCATCTGCTACAAGAGCTACTCCTATTTTCTTAACAGCCATAGCCATTATTTTAGGATCTGCTCTACTTGCTGGTGACCCTATCTTTGGAGGACTGGGTGTTTCACTTATTTCAGGTACAGTAGCTGCTGTATTTGTATCATTATTATTTGTTCCTGTCCTAATGGACAATACTCAAGCAATGATGCCAGACGACTATGTAGCTCCCAAACAAGAGAAAAATAAAGAGCCTAGTAAATTAATGAAAGGTATCAAAAAAATATTTTCTAAAATATGGTCATTTTTCATAAATTTAGTGGTTAATTTGTACCATAAAATTAGAGGAAAAAAGAATAAAGAAGAGAAATAACTCTTCTGCGTTATGTCAGATTTA
>CACVAZ010000151.1 GCA_902727995.1 uncultured Sulfurovum sp. | reverse complement strand
AAGTTTTTACAAGGTTATTATGATGCGTCTGGGATTTCATCTGAAGCATTTGACAAAGCTGTGAATGTTTCATTGGCTGGGGAAATGGGATTGAGTGAAGAGATGGCTCAAAGAGGGATTAGCTTAAAAGGCTCCATTGAACCAAGCATCTTTTATTTGGCATTTAACATGCTAGACCCTATTGTTGGTGGTTATGGTGAAAAAGCCAAGAAGTTACGTCAAGCCATTAGTATTGCTCAAAATGAAGAAGAATATATTAGTATCTTTGCCAATGAAAGAGGGCTACCTGCGCAAAGTCCTATTCCTCCTAGCATCTTTGGTCATGTTGATGGTGAAAAGGGAACAAACCTTTTTGTTTATGATTGGGTAAAGGGTAAACGTGTTAGAAAATCTTTGAGTATTGCCAAACAACTTTTGGCTGAAGCTGGTTATCCCAATGGAATTTCTAAAGAGACAGGAAAAGCCTTGGTTTTAAATTATGACACCACAGCTTCTGGACCAGATGATAGGTCCTTGATGGACTGGCGACGAAAGCAGTTTTCTAAATTGGGTATTCAGTTGGTGATTCGTGGAACAGACTACAACCGTTTTCAAGATAAAGTACGTCTTGGTAAAGCACAAATTTTTTCATGGGGTTGGAATGCTGATTATCCAGACCCTGAAAACTTTCTGTTTTTACTTTATGGAGCAAACAGTGCTGTAAGCACGAATGGGGCAGGGGTAAATTCTGCTAATTATAACAATCCAAAATTTAATAAACTTTTTGATGAGATTAAAACCATGAAAAATACAGAGCTACGTTTAGAAAAAATAAAAAAGATGATAGCTCTTGTACAAGAAGATGCTCCTTGGGTTTGGGGAATGCATCCAAAAAGGTTGCTACTTCATCATGAGTGGTTCCAAAACATTTATCCTAATGCTATGTCCGATGATACTTTAAAATACAAACGTATTGATGCGAAGCTTAGAACAGAAAAACAAGAAGCATGGAATCAACCTGTAACTTTACCTTTGATACTCTTTTTTCTTATTCCTTTGTTGATGGCTTATCCTCTTTATAGGGCATATCAGAAGAGGCAGAAAGCTGTGATAAAAGGAGATAAGTAAATGTTAGCTTATATAATAAAACGAATTTTATACGCAATCCCTATTTTAATAGGGGTAAACCTCATAACTTTTATGCTCTTCTTTATGGTTAATACTCCTGATGATATGGCACGTTCGCAGTTGGGAGCTAAGAGGGTAACAGCTGAAATGATAGAAGCGTGGAAAGTAGATAAAGGTTATGACAAACCTTTGTTTGTAAATGAAGAAGCCCATGGGCTAGATAAAGTAACTGATACCCTGTTTGTGCAAGAGTCTGTGAAACTTTTTACCTTTGATTTTGGTTTTTCAGATTCTAACCGAAACATTGGTTCAGATATACAAGAGCGAATGATGCCTTCTCTTGCCATTGCTTTACCTACCTTTATGATAGGCTTGATTACCAATATTTCTTTGGCTCTGCTCTTAGTATTGTTTCGAGGTTCAGTATTAGACACCAGCATGATGGTGGTCGCTGTCATGATAATGTCGGTTTCTAGTCTTTTTTACATCATTGCAGGGCAAGTACTCTTTTCGAAGATGTGGCATTGGGTGCCAATTTCTGGTTTTGAAGATGGTTGGGGAGGGGTAAAATTTATTATCTTACCTATTATGATTGGGGTTTTTGCAGGAATTGGTTCGGGAGTACGTTGGTACCGAAGTATTTTCTTAGAACAGATTAATCAAGATTATGTAAGAACAGCAAGGGCTAAAGGACTTTCCGAATTGCGTGTGTTATTTGGTCATGTATTGCCTAATGGACTCTTACCCATCTTGACAGGGGTGGTTGTGGTCATTCCTTCTTTGTTTATGGGGTCGCTTATTATGGAGTCTTTTTTTGGAATCCCTGGGCTTGGCTCTTATACGATAGATGCAATTAATGCACAAGATTTTGCCATTGTAAAAGCCATGGTTTTCTTGGGTTCAGTACTTTATATTATAGGATTAATTTTGACAGATATTTCTTACACACTGTTTGATCCACGTGTGAAGTTGGGAGCATAATATGAGTTTAACTTTTCTTTGGACAGACATCATGGTTTGGATTTTGGTTGTGGCTTTAATGGCTTGGGGTTTTGTAATTTCTCGTTCTCCACAAGTGAAAAAACAATGGCAGACTATTTTTAAATCATCGATTGCCATGATTTCAGCCATGGTTCTTTTGGTTTATCTGATTTTTGCTCTTTTAGATTCGGTACATTTTCACAAAGCTAAAAGTTCGGAGATGGTGAGTTTGTTAGACATGGCATTTGAACATCGTATTAAAAATACAGAACGAACTTACTCAGCACCTTTTGCAGGGGTGGAATATGTTAAGTCTATTGTGAGTGAAGAGGGCATTACTAAACAGATTCACTTACCTTTAAAATACGTGAAAGAAGTTAGTATTATCAATGAAACCTTTTTTGCTTTATTGGTAGGCATAACGCTTAGCATTGTTTTAGTTGGTCCACACATGCTTTGGCGAGAGACAAAAAACAAAAAACGAAAAGCAGAGCATAACGGTATTTCGTGGAAAACAGCGTACGTAACATTAAGTGTTATTATTCTCATATTTACTTGGTTATACATGTTAAGTTTCAACTATCATGTTTTAGGAACAGATAAAGTAGGGGGTGATGTACTTTACCAAAGTTTAAAAAGTATTAGAACAGGAGTACTTATTGGTATTTTAACGACCCTAGTAACCTTACCTTTAGCCATTTTTTTAGGAATTTCAGCTGGACTTTTTAGAGGGTGGATTGATGATGTGATTCAGTATATTTATACCACTTTAAGTTCAATCCCTAGTGTTTTACTCATTGTTGCAGCCGTATTGTTAATGCAGGTAATTATAGACACTAACCCACAATGGTTTGAAACTACGCAAGAGCGTTCGGATGTACGTTTACTCTTTTTGGTACTCATTTTAGGAATCACTTCATGGACAGGATTGTGTCGATTGTTACGGGCTGAAACTTTAAAGATTTCACAAGTTGAGTTTGTAACGGCTGCTAAAGCATTTGGGGTAAGCAAGTTGTCGATTATTCGTAAACATATTATTCCAAATCTTATGCACATTATTCTTATTTCAATTGTTTTAGATTTCTCAGGATTAGTTCTAGCCGAAGCAGTCCTCTCGTATGTGGGCGTTGGAGTAGATCCAACCATGCATTCATGGGGAAATATGATTAACCAGGCACGGCTTGAGATGGCAAGAGAGCCTATGGTCTGGTGGTCGTTGTTTTCTGCATTTGTGTTTATGTTTGTCTTGGTATTGGCAGCGAATTTGTTTTCTGATAGGATTCAAACCGTTTTAGACCCAAGGAACAATAGTTAATGAAAATAGATGAAAAATTCATAGCGTTAGGAAAAGTCGATGGTTCTTTAAATGAGGCACAACAAAGACTAATACAAAATGAAGAGATTAGCCAAGCCAATGCCAATTTATTTTTACTTTTACGAGGTACTTTTGAGGCAAGTGTTCAAGCACAAATAATAGAAAATTATAAACTTCTTGCACAGTATCATAAAGATAAAAAGGCAGAATCTAAAGCAGAAGTGAAAGCAGAAGTCCAAGAAGCGTATATT
>CACVAZ010000150.1 GCA_902727995.1 uncultured Sulfurovum sp. | reverse complement strand
AAGAGCCTATGACTTAGCAAGAGCTGGTGAAGAAGTTAAGTTAAAAGAAATTACTTCAACCATTTATGACATTAAACTCATGAACTATAATCATCCTTTTGTACATTTTAAAGCCACGGTTTCAGAAGGAACTTACATTCGTTCTTTAGGAGCCATTATTTCAGATAAACTCAAAGTAGATGGTACGCTTTCAAGTCTAAAACGTCTTCACGAAGGTGCATTTTTTTATGATGAAGAAAAAGCCCTTGACCCTCTAAAGTTTTTAAAAATTCCTCAAAATATTTATACTGGTGATCCTGAATTTTTAGAGCTTGGTAAAAAATTATATATTGAGTATTTTGAAAGTAAAGAAGATGGAGAATATTGGGTAGAAACCGAAGATTTTTTTTCAGTTATTGAGATACTTGATGGGGAAATTAAATATAAATTGAATCGGGTTCATAAATATGTTGGCTGAAGCCAACCCTACAAGTCATAAACATTTATAGAGTTTAGAAGCTGTAGGGTCGGCTTTAGCCGACGCAAAAAATATCTATTAAGCCAACGACGCTTTCAACATCCAAATGTCTTTTTCAAGTTTTGCAATGTTCTCATCAGCAAATGCAATGGTCGTTGTGTCATTTAACTCAGCTGCAAAATTTGAAAGCTCTTTAAACTCATATAAGAAGTGAATATAATCTGTTTTAATAATCTCTAAAACTTCTTTTGAGTCAAACTCTGTTTTTTCTGTCTCTTCAATGTGTCCAAACTCTACAGCTTGAGCCATGGTAACCAAAGGTTTTTGTCCCAATTGCAGTATACGTTCTGCTACATCATCAAACAATGTTGCCATAGAAGTATACATTCCTTCTGTCATTTGATGAATTTGATAAAATGCCATGCCTTTTACATTCCAATGTAGATTATGTAATTTAATATGCATTATCATTGCATCGGCTTGAACTTGCTTTAGTTTATTAATTGTTTTCATGTCTACGGTTTTCATTTTATGCTCCTGTTTTAAAGTGAATGAATCATTTTAACATAAAGCTTTAACAGTTAGTAGTCATAATAAGACAATTCATAATGAAACTAAGTATTGTTTTATGCAAAAAGCATTATTTTATGTAAAATAATATCAATATTCCTGAGAAAGCCAATGAAAGAAAAGAGTAAAATGACCCAAAAAGCCCACGCCAAAATAAACACTTTCCTAAAAATTACTGGACATAAAAATGGTTACCACACCCTACTATCACGTTTTGTAAAAGTACCTCATCTTTATGATACTATCTCATTTGTTCCCCAAGAATGTGAAATTTTTACCATTGAAGGTTGTGGAGATGTTCCTGTAGAGGTTAATACTATCTATAAATCTTTTTTAGCCATGCAAAAAACACTGGATCTTGAAACGGACTTCTTTAAATACCATAAAGTAGTTGTAGAAAAAAACATTCCCTCAGGGGCTGGTCTTGGTGGTGGCTCTTCCGATGCTGCTGCTTTTATGTGTTTGTTTAATGAAGTTTGTGAACTGGGCATTAACACTCCTACTTTGGCGAAAATAGGTTCTACTGTTGGAGCTGACATTCCATTTTTTGTTTATGACTATGAAGCTGCAAATGTTTCAGGCTTTGGTGAGGTGGTTGAAGCATTTGAAGATGAAGCCTTTGAAATAGAACTCTATACCCCTAATATTCATTGTGATACTGCTTTAGTCTACAAAACTTTTAAAAAAGAGTTGTTCGATGAAATCGAACCTAAAAGTTTTGAAGGCTGGGAAAAGCTTTCTTCTAAAGAAATACTAAAAAATGTGGATGCTGTCATGGCAAATGATTTATACAAAGCTTCGCTCCTTGCCTACCCACAATTAATTACTGAGCAACCTAAAGGTTGGTACTTCTCGGGTTCGGGGAGTACTTTTTTCAATATCAAATAAAAAAGGTTACTTAATGTACAAAAAAATCATATTTTTTATCATATTTTTCTATGTAACAGCTTGTGGTAGCACTCAAAAAAGTGTTCAAGCTTTTCATCAAACCATTGACACCCAACATAAAAATAAAATGGGCATTAGTATTTACTATGAAGAAGAAAACAGTATAAAGCCGACACTCTATTTTTTATCAGCCTCCATTTCAGACCGACGGAGTTATGAACATATCTACCACTACTTAGTCAAAAAAGGTTATGTCGTTGTAGGTTTATCTACGGAAGGATTTGCATCAGACTTTATGACCTATCATTTTTATGATGCGATTACCTATGCCCGTTCCATCTGTAAGCAAAAAGGCTTAAGTGATGACAAACAGATAGGTCTCATTGGTCACTCATCTGGAGCTGGGGTACTTCCAAGTCTTGCTTATAAACTTTTTACCGAAGATAAACTGGGTGAAAATGGACGTTTTGTCTTCGGTGCTTCCCCATGGATTGACTTTCAATTTAAAAACTTTATGAAACTACCCAAAGACACCAACTTTGTGACCCAACTTTTTGAAAATGACCACAGTACTGACCCTAGAATCTACTTGGACATGTACAAACTTATGGATGTTAAGCACAAAACATTTATGATGGTGAAACAAGGAGCCAATCACCAGACCCCTTTTTATGATAAACCAAAAACATTGCTAGAAAAAGGAGTTTATGAACCAATTGAAAACTTGGCTTCTTTTACCTTTTTTAACAAAGATAAAGCAAAAACATTCTCTTCAAAAAAGATTATCACAGAGTATCTAAACATTGAAGCTGAAGGAACACTCCCAAGTCACAAAGACTACCAACAGATGCTTAATGGTTTTATGGATTCAAAAAATTCTTTTGGATGTAAACCAACAGCAAACTATGCTCCCAATCCACGTGAAAAAGAGTGTTTAAACTATCAGAATAAATGAAGAAATTTTCTAAAGACATATACTATTTTTAATATTAAAGAGTATAATAAATACTAAGGAGCAACAAATGATAGAACTTTTATCAACAAACTTATTGTGGTGGCATTGGATTGCTTTTGGAATTTTTTTAGTGACCATTGAAATCTTTATAGGCACGTTTATAATGCTAGGTCTAGGCGTTGCTGCACTACTTGTGGGTGCTATGGATATGCTTTTTAAGACCTCCATAGAAATAGAACTTACTTTATGGATTATACTCTCTTTGCTCTCCATTGCTTTATGGTTTAAGTACTTAAAAAATCCACAAGTTGAAGACTCTGGACAATCAAACTATACCCTTGATACCTTAGGCGTTGTCATAAAAGATATATCCCATAATGATAGAGGGGAAGTAAAATTTGACACCCCTGTTCTGGGAAATACAATTTGGTTCGCAACTTCGAAAGAAGACATAGCTACCAATAGCCGTGTGAAAATCATTGAAATTAAAGGTCAACTCATTGAAGTTGCCAACATATAAAACAGAAGGATAAATAATGGAATTAAATATACTCATCATATTAGCTGTAGCCGTCATCGTTACCCTCTATAAAGGTATCAAAATTGTCCCCCAAGGTGAAGAGTGGGTGGTTGAAAAACTTGGTAAATTCTCACGAACACTCGAACCAGGTCTAAACATCATTGTTCCCTATGTTGATGATGTGCGTCAACGTATCTCAACCCGTGACATCATTATGGATATTCCTCAACAAGAGGTCATTACCAAAGACAATGCTGTCATCCGTACCAATGCCATTGC
>CACVAZ010000149.1:14051-18400 GCA_902727995.1 uncultured Sulfurovum sp. | reverse complement strand
TTGAGTGGTATTTGAGAAAATATTAAAATAATGAAAAATAAGTTCATTGATCTTGCTATTGTTACCGTTTTTAATCCAGCTAATACTATTGTCAATAATATTAAGAGTTATGTAAATCATGTTACAGAACTATTGATAGTGGATAACTCGATAAAACCTTATGACTTTACTGAGTTACAGAATGAATTTTCTTATATTAGAATTATTTCTACTAATAAAAATTTAGGTATTGCGAAAGCTTTGAATATGGGTTTAGAGTATGCTTCTTCTAAAGGATATAAATGGTTGCTTACCATGGATCAGGACAGTTATTTTGAAGATAATGAAATTGAAAAATTCATTTATTTTTTTAGAAAAACATCAACAACTAGATTAGCTATTTTTTCACCTCTCCATAATAAAAAATTTAAAAAAAATTCAAAAAAAATTTACAATAGTAAAAAAATAGCTGTTATGACTTCAGGTAATATTATTAGTGTAGAGATAGCTTTAAGAATTGGTGGTTTTGATGAAAATTTTTTTATTGATGAAGTTGATCATGATTTTTGTTTGAGATTAATGGGTAATGATTATCGAATAATTCAAAACTATAATACTCATTTAAATCATACTCTAGGTGAGAAACATATAAGTAAAAATATTAACTTATACAGTTCAAATAGGCTTTATTATATGTTACGTAATTATTTATATTTAAAACATAAAAATAAACATAAAAATAATCTAATTTTTTTTAAAGAGAGAGATAAATATTTATTTAAGTTTTTTATAAAACAAGTTTTTTATGGTTATGGAAATAAAGTCACTAGCTTAAAAATGTTATATAGAGGTTATAAAGATTATAAAAAGAATCTTATGGGGTACAGGATTGTCTTATGATTAATGTAAAGATAACCATCATTCTTGCTACTTATAATGGAGAGAAATATCTCGAAGAGCTACTTAATTCCATTTTAAATCAATTGTATAAAGAGTTTAAAATTGTAATTTGCGATGATATTTCAACCGATAAAACTTTGAATATTTTAGAAAAATATCAAAATAAGCATACTAATAAAATAGAAATTTATCAAAATAAAAAGCAATTGGGAGTTGTTAAAAACTTTGAAAAGCTTATCACTTTGGCTGATACTGAGTACATAGCATTATGTGATCAGGATGATGTTTGGCATGAAAATAAACTTTTAGAAGCAATAAAATGTTTAGAAAAAAAGAAAGAAAGAAACATTCCTTTACTTTTTCACAGTGATTTAAAAATAGTTAATAGTCAAGGGAATATTGTATCTAATTCTTTTTTTAAGAAAAGAGGTTATGCTTTTCCTAAAAAACAGTGTTTTGATGTTATGTTGGGTCGATCAGGGGTAATGGGGAACACAATGGTATTTAATCAAGCATTAAAAAATAAAGTCTTACCTTTCCCTGAAAAATTAATAGTTCATGATTATTGGATTGCTCTAGTTAATGAGTTGGAAGGAGAAAGATTTACGTATATTGAACCTTTAATTAATTATCGTATGCATGAGAGTAATACCTCAAATTCTTTTCGTCATGAAAAACAGTCTCTTAGTAATATAACTTTACCCTATCATAAGATTCATAGAAAAAGTGTTTTAGAGGTATTCAAGGAACGTTTTCATTTAAATCCTGAAGAACTTATTATTATTGATGCCTTTATGGATTATCTTTCATTTAAAAAAAATAAATTATATTTAATTGGTTTAATTTTTAGATATAACTTTTTTCGTTTAGGACTTAAATATAAATTAAAATTAATTGGAGCAATGATATGGAAAAAAAAATAAGTTCTTATGCTTCAAACCAAGGAAAGCTCTACTTTTTTAATTTCTCTCCATGGAGAATGATGCAAATTGAGTCATTTTTTTATGCTCCAAACAATCAAAAGTTTATTTGTAAAACCTTAGAAGAAGCATTGCAGAAGGGTTTGGATGAGGTCTCCAATATTTTTATCTATGGGATTATAGCGTTCCCTGAATTGGAAAAGTTTGCTAAAGAGAAAAGTATGACTGTTTACCGTATAGAGGATGCCTTTATTCGTTCGGTGGCTTTAGGTTCTGGGTTTGCAAAGCCGTACTCATTGAGTATTGATTCTCGTGGGATTTATTTTGATCCTAGTAAGACTTCTGATTTAGAGTACCTTTTAGAGAATTATGAATTTTCTTTGGAACTTTTAGAGAGAGCTAAAAAAGTTAGGACTGAAGTAGTAAGCTCAAAGTTTTCTAAATATAATCATTTGTATCATCAAGAAATTAGTATTGATAAAGAGCAATATGATAAGGTTATTTTGGTGATAGGACAAGTGGAAGATGATATGTCCATTAAGTTTGGAGCCTATGGTTTAAATAATAGCGACTTGTTAGAAATGGTTAAAGCAAAAAATCCTAAGGCTTATATTATTTATAAACCTCACCCTGATGTACTTTCTGGAAACAGAGTGGGGCATATTGCTAAAAAAATTATTAAGCGATGTGCTAATGAAGTACAGAGTAATACTAGTATTGACTCTTGTATTGCTGTCAGTGATGAAGTACATACTTTAACTTCAGGGGCAGGGTTTGATGCTCTTTTACGTGGAAAAGCTGTTTTTACCTATGGTATGCCTTTTTATGCAGGGTGGGGATTGACCACAGATTATAGAAAATGTGAGAGAAGAACACGAATATTAAGTTTAGATGCGTTGATTGCTACAACACTTATTTTATTTCCACGCTACATTTCTCCTAAGACAGGAAATTTTTGTGAAGTAGAGCAGACATTAAAAGAGTTAAAAGAGGAACAAGAACGTTATTTTAAGAATAAATTTTATAGATTTAAAGTTAATGTAAAAGGATATATTTTACCACGAGGACGTAAATTTATTCGTGCAATATTTAGACCTTTTAAATTAAAAATTTGACAAATCTTTTCTTCTTTTTGTTAATACAAAAAGAAGTGTTTTCCAAATAATTTCTAATTCTAATTTTAAACTCCATTTTTTTATGTAATAAAGATCATACATTAACTTTTCTTTTGCATCGAGTTGTCCTGAACCATATTGATATTTAATTTGAGCTAATCCTGTAATACCAGGAGCGACGAGATGTCGTTGACTGTAGTAGGGAATTACTTTTTGAAATTCATTTGTCCATATTTTTCGTTCAGGACGAGGACCCACTAGGTGCATGTCCCCTTTAAAAACATTCCAAATTTGTAAGAGTTCATCAATTTTTCTATAGCGTATTATTTTTCCCCATGGATAGGTTCTTGGATCATCATCTATGGCAAATTTTGCTCCATATTTTTCAGCATTTTTATGCATAGAACGTAACTTTATACAAGAGAATTCTTTTTCTTTTTTACCAACTCTCATTTGCCTAAAAAATAATTTACCAGGGGATTCACGGTTAATTCTGTATTTACTATAAATCATGGCAATAAGAGTAGGAATTAATAGTAATAATACACCCACATAGTCAATGATACGCTTTTGTAAGTATTGGAAAGGTGAATAGCGTTCTATTTCTTCAAGAAAAGAGGTGTTAAAAGAGAGTTCCTCACTAATAAAACATTTCTGTAAATAGGTTTCTAAAAAGTGTTCAACGGTGATGTAATTAATACCTTGAATCTCTAAACTTGTTAGATAGGTAATTAATTTAGGGTCTAAAAGAGCTTGAGTATTTAAAACAATTAATTCATTTTCTTCTAGATCAGTCATTATTTCGGAAATGCTATCTGAGACATTTTTTTCTTTGTAACTAATATGTTTAATTTTTTTAAAATTTTTTTTAATTCTAGAACACTCTATTGAAGAAAAATTATACTTATCACCTAAAATTATCATATTATTATCGCTTATAGTTCATTTTAAAAAAAAGATTAATTTATAACTATAATTATATCAAATAAGCGATTAAACTCTCTTACTTTGTTATAATCCTTAGTTAATTTTAGGGCAAAAGGTTAATCGCTTATGACAACAACACGTTTCGCACCATCACCAACAGGGTATCTTCATATTGGAGGGCTTAGAACAGCTCTTTTTTCATGGCTTTGGGCTAGAAAAAATGAAGGACAATTTTTACTTAGGATTGAAGATACTGATTTAGCACGTAATTCAGAAGATGCCGTAACAGCTATTTTGAAAGCGTTTGATTGGGTAGGAATGTCTTATGATGGTGAGGCTATTTTTCAATCGAAACGTTTTGAAATTTATGCAAAGTATGTAGATCAGTTACTTGAAGAGGGTAAGGCATACAAGTGTTATATGTCAAAAGATGAATTGGCTATTTTACGTGAAGAACAAATGGCTAAGGGTGAAAGAACACGTTATGATGGTCGTTACCGTGATTTTA